>NZ_JAEHBX010000070.1:0-23808 GCF_016483395.1 Bacillus cereus group sp. N21 | reverse complement strand
TTGTTGCTGCTTTTTCTTCATCCCACCCAAGTGATAACCTCTTAATATATGTGTTGTAAGGTACTCCGTTTTCTTCAACAAGATTTGCGTAATACTCATGATTTCTTTGTTCTTTAACTGGAATTGTTGCTGCTTCATATAACGAATATCCTTTAGATCTTCTATAAGAAAATAGTGATTGACTAATACCATTTTGAACCGCTACTTGAGCCATTCCACGATGCCTTCCTGGATCTCTTCCTCCGATTGGTTTCGTAATCGCCTTTTGTATACTCCATCCATGATCAATTCTTCGATTAACATTCTTTTTGCTAATTCCATTTTTCAGTGCTAAATCATAATCATCGTTAGTTGGAACTTCTTTGCATTTCATAGTTGTTCTCCTTTCTTAATCAATCTAGTGACTACAAACCCTGTTTCCATAACTAGGTTTCAAAGTAGCTGCTATGCGTTCTTCCCATTTCAGATGTAAAATTCTCGCCTGTAATGTCCTCTTGTTTATGCCGTTCTTTTCTGCTAACGCATATAGTTCCTCAGATATAACTCTATTTTTATGTCCCCTTCTAGCTGACTCTCTAGCTGTTAATTTAGGTGTTATAGCAGCTTCTTTGGGATCCCATTTATAATCATGAACTCTCTTGTAAAACAGTGGATATGGAATGCCGTTTTCTTTTGCCATATCTGCGTATTCCTTATATTTCTTTTTTATCGTTTCTTTAACTGGCTCAGTAATCGCTCTTTCACGATCCCATCCACCAATAATCCTCATCTCTGCCGTTTTCACATGAATACCGTTTTTTTCTGCAATGTCCCTTTCTTCCCATGTTAAAACTGGTCTGTATTTCATAACCATTCTCCTCTCTTAATCCAATGCCATGATTTCAGCTAACGATCTATCCAAAATATAAGTATCTATAATCTGAATTCGTCCGTACTTTTCCTTAGCCATTCCTATCGCTTCGCTTTCTGATTTCGCCTCAAACCAGCGAAGCTTCCATTTTTCGTCCCTGTCGTAAAACTCTATTGAGTACGTCATGACGCTTGTATCACGCTGCAAGAACTTCTCGGCCGTACTCTTTGCTGAGTAATCAAAACTTCCCACTACATCCTCAAGTGTTAGCTGCTTCATGCCCCTACGCCTAATTTCTCTTGCATCTCCATTTGATAAGCCATTTCCAACCGATCCATTACTTCCTGGCGCTTCCTAACTGCTTCCCGTTGTCTCCGCTCTCCTGCCGCACAAATACATGGCGCAAATTGATAACAGCCGTTCCCCTGGTCGTTCCTAATTACTCCCGTTCCTCCACATGCACACATCTTAATTCCCCCTTAGAATGGTAATGCTTTTCTTCTGAAATCCTTTGTATCTTTGAAAACAATTGCTCTAAAGTTATTGAATATACGTGATACAATCCGTTCGTCATATGCGCCCTCTAAACGCTCACCTGTAAGGTTTGTCGTGAAGATGGTAGATTTACCTTGCCTTCCATCGAAAACATCGAATAACACCCTATTAATGAAGTTTGTTGCTTTTGTATTTGCATCTAGAGCACCTAACTCAGCTCCTAAATCATCGACTACTAAAACATCAGCTCTTACTAATGATCGAATGATTGAATCCTCAGTTAAGGAGGAATCTTTGTTGAATGTACTTTTAATCTTCCGTAGCAATTCACCAACTGTGACGAAGACAACTGATATCCCTGCACCTGCAAGCTGATCTGCGATTGCGTAAGCAAGATGTGTTTTCCCTGCTCCACAATTCCCGGCCATAATCGTATTGAACACCTTCTCATTGAGATAATCCGTTGCGATAACCTTTGCGATTTCAAGGTTCTTCGCTCCTTCCTCGCTAGTAGGTTGATAGTTATCGAAATTAGCTTTCTTAATGTTGCTATCGGCAATCATGCTTTGTTGATGGAACAAGAATTTCTTCTCATTCGCTTTGTCTGCATCGTATTTCGCTTGTTCTTGTTGCTGAAGCTTCTTACTTTCGTTTTCAAGGAAGCATCGAGGGCAAACAGCTTGTCCACCAAACTTCATCTTATTCATGCCATGCGTATCACAAACATCAGAATCCATAGTCATATTCACCTTTTTGGCTATATCTGTTGGTATTGCTAGCGCCGCTCTCTGCATTGTTCTTAGCTCCTTTTTTAGAATTCATTTGGATTGTTAACTGATCGAACTTTTCACGTAGCTTTTTAGCAGATAAGATGTTTCCTTGCCAGAATGGATCCGCTTGGCACCAATCAATAACATCTTTAATCTCTTGTGGTTCACGGTTATCCTTTTCACGCATTAATCTAAAGTCATTAGCCCAAGTATCGAAGTTAGGCTCTTTTTGTTTAGGATTGTTACCTTTAATTTTTTCAAACAAATACTTAGCCCCATTGGTGTCGCAAGTTTCAAACTTGTGACGGGAAGTCTTTTTTTCTTTTTCTTTTTCTTTTTGTCCCCGTATCGTGGACGTATCGTGTGACGTATCGTCAAGACCCGCATAAACACTGACTTTTTGTACTAACGAGGTGTTTTCCGTTCGTTCTAGCACCAGTCGTACTAACGATAAATCTTTAATACTTTTAAGTTCCTTTTTGATACAATCCTCAATTGGCTTGCCACCTTTGTTGAGGTTGTATTTACCCCAATTAAGTATGCAAAGTTCTCTTGTTTCTTCGTTATAAACTACAAGATCGTGATGATTAATGAAGCGATCTAATAAAGCTTTTGCACTTTCAATTGAGTAACCCAACTCAAAAGCCATTTGTTTTCTAGTTATCTGATAAACTCCGATTTGGTTCGTATGCTCATTTGTCATTAGATAGAGGTAAAAGTATTTATCCTCTGGTGTCATTTCTTCTGAAACTCTTGCATCTGACCAAAATGAAGTCTGTACATGTCTGTATTTAGCCATTTAGTTCACCTTCTCCATGCGGCATTCATAGGATACGTATTCTTCCATTCCACCAAACTTATATCCGCCTTTAATATTCTTGTTTTCGTTATATAAAAAGTCTTTTCGTGTTTTATAAACTGGTCTGATTGGAGTAACATAGTCATAACCTCTTGCTTCTAAGTCGCGTACTGCTTGCAAAATAGCTTTCATTGATCCACGCTTTACTGTTACCTGGAACATCACATTTCCTCCCGTTCGCATATCGCATAGTCATTTTCAATATCCAATATCGTGTAACCCGGATAGCGTTTCGGGGTAATGTACTTTTCCGCATTCCGTATTACTTCACTTTTGTTCCGTACGCCCTTCCAACACCATGAAGGAAGGACGATTTTCGATATTTTTTGTTGTTCTAACATGGTTTCAACTCCTTAGTTTGCTTTTTTGTACTGATCTTCCCAACCGATTAGCGTTTCTATTGCTTTAGATGCAATTTGTGGGCTAATATCCGTTAAACTATCCGTTCCGATTTTGCTTTTTAATGTATCCTCTATGGTTTGCTTTTCAGCTTTCGAAATGACTGCCACATGCGCTATTTTCGCTTGTATCATCTTCATTTGTTTTTCGGATGCTTTACCATTACTGCCACTGCTTTGCGGCTTACTTTGGCTATTAGTGTTATTATTTTTGTTTTTACTATCTTTTCCGTGACTTACGCCGTTTCCGTCATCATCATCTTCACTTGAGATACCTAAAAGCGCAGTTAGACTGTAACGTCTTCCATAAGTAATTCCACTCCCTGCACCTTGCGCTGTGAAGTCTTTAACTCCCCCACCTTTGATTTGATAAGCTGGTAATGTTAATGGTTCACTTTCAATCCATTCACCACTTTCATGAAGTAACATGGTCGATATAATGATTGATTCACCTTCTGATCCAGTGGATTGCATGAAACTAAGACCATACTTTGTTAAAATCGGTTTTACTGTATTGATAACCACGTCAAGTGGTGCGTATTTACTTTTAAACATCGGATTAGATGCTGTATTTTTTGGATTTTCAACTTCTGCTTGGAACTTAACTAAAGCTTTAGCTAATTCACCGATTGTTTCGCTTCTTTTCACTACACTTCAGCTCCTTCCGTCATGATTTCTAATGTTGGAAGTGTTTCTTCTATATCAACAATTGTTAATTTCACATCTGCTATACCTTCACGAAGTGAAATCTCGTGTTCTTTTAGATTTTTCAACTTAAACTCGTAATCACTTAATTTACGTTTTTCTACTTTAAGTGACTTTTGCAACTCCTTTATCGCTCGTTTCAAAACGGAATCACCTCTTCTTGCTGACTTGCTTCATACACTCCCATAAGAGCTTGCAAACCGTATTCGTAAGCTACAACCATTGATACATCTCCAGGTTCATCACTTTGCTTATAGCGTTCTATTAAACTCATAAGAATTTGAATTTCCATTTCAATTTTGTTTTGTAGGCCCATCTCACTCACCTGCAACTTTCTTCATGGAATTTTCTTCAACATACTGTTTAATGCACTCGGACTCTGTATGGATTGGATCACCATCAAAGTCAAGGTATCCTTCACCGAAATAGATTTCTCCCGAACAACCTTTGCAATAATCCATGAAGTCTCTTGCTGATGAGTCGTGATGATTTCCAATTAACATTGGGTTTTCAATCATTTTCTTTTCCTCCCTTTACTGGGAAAAGCCGATGTGATACAATGAATGTATTAATTTCGTGATCGACTTTTCTAAAACGACCTATCTCCCAATGGGTCGTTTTTTTCATATTTTAAGATGGTAACCAATCTCTAAATCTGTTAAAATTTAGTTACCGATATGTGTTACAACCGGCCTGTGCTTCTGTACGGGCTTTTTTGATGCTTTAAGCATCGAAACATCCAGAAACCGTTGTTTAGGTGGGGGGCACCAATCACTTTAGGTTTTTATGTAGTTTCTAGACATTTCGACAAGCAAAGCTTGTCCATTTTTGTAAAATTGTGGTATTATCGATTTATAAAGTTGATAATTCGACTTTACCCTTATGAGCCTTGAGCCTTCACAATCAAGGCTCGTCCCTTTATTTATCTAGAATGATATATTTGTATGTTTCCTCGACTTTATCTGCGCTGTTATGTACTCCCCTAGCTCTTAAATCTCGTATCATTGCGATGATTTTCTCTCGTTCGTCTTTATCTCGTTGCTCTTTATTCATCTTGTGACCACCCTGTTTTCTTATCCCAAACATCTATCCTATAAATCAAGTACATACCGACTGAAATTACCGTTCCTAAGATTGCTAGTGACATTGGGTTGTCCAACATTTACATCGCTTCCTTTCCAAGAAACTTGTTGATGAAGTAAAGCTGACCTTTCCCTGTAACCTTTGTTGTGAACTTCGTTTCGAATTCTCCGTTACTGTTTGTTCTTACGTATGGCTGTCTTTCGAATAATCCCATATCCATCGATCGTTGAGTTGGTGAGTTGTACATGCTTCCTTCCTTACTGCATAAGTACCCGTTTTCTCTTAACCATTCGAACAATCTGTTTTGACCTGTATCAATTCCTTTTTGTTTAAGTAGTATCGCTAAGTCCTTAACTAAGATTGAGTTCACTGATACCTTGACTGCTTCTGCGAATGTTACAAGTGGTTGTTGCTGTAATACTTTTCGTTCAGCTTCAACTCGTTTTTGTTTTTCTTCTTTTAAGTTAGTAAGAAGGCCAATCATGAAGTCTGGATCAGTTACCGCTTGTTCCAGGACTTGATCTGTCATATATGCTCCATGTTTTCTAATAGAAGGAAGTACTTCTTCAAACACCCACTTTTCAAATTGTTCCGCTTGTGTAAGTTTTGATTTGACGATTAAGCGGTATAGGTTGGGTTCGTTGATGAATTTCTTATTTTGGACACCGCTTGTAGTAGGGACCTCGTGAAACGCGACCCCCTCAGTTTTACAGTGACGCTTGATTGCCTCTGTAGCATTTGCATATCCTAGTAAATTTGCAACGTATGTTGCAGGAAAGTATTCTTTTCCATCTTTCATAAGAATTTCTAATTTGCCGAATGCATCATGTGAAAAGTTTTGTAATTGATTCATTTTTGTTCCTCCTATCTTGTTAACATCAGGTTAACTAAATGTTTTAAAAAAATGACAACCTTAAGTTAACTTTGTTCTAACAGTTCATCAGTTGTCATATTATATAATGTTGATAATTTCCCTAATTTTTCTAAACTCGGTTGCCTTTTTCCTTGTTCCATATAACAATAACCACTTTTGGAACAACTGAGATGTTCAGCCACAAATTGTTGTGTATAACCGAGTGATATCCTTAATTCTTTAACACGTTCTGCATTAAGTTTTATCATTAGCATCACCCTTGTTTCTTTCGATGCTTTTATAATATCAAGTTGTTAACTACAAGTCAACAAATTTCTATAAAAAATATCCGGAGACAAAAACCAAGTTGTCTTAGAGTCAACTTTTCTGTTATATTTTATGTATCTGGTAATACTAAGGTATTAAAAAGGGGATCGTTATGGAGAATATAATTGGGAAAAGAATAAAAGAGATACGAATGTCGCTCGGGTATACGCAGCAACAATTTGCAGATAACGTAGATATCAGTAAACCGATGGTATCTTATATCGAATCAGGGAAGAAGACTCCATCTAGAGAAACTGTTTCAAAAATATCTAATTTAGCAAATGTATCAACTGACTATATTATGGGGCTATCAGATAATAAAAATAATAAAGAATCTTCAGCATCAGATGTTATGTTAGAACTTAAGCATTATATAAATCGTATGGAAAGTTTTGATGAGGAAACGAAAGAATTCGCTATTAAGAAGATAAAAGCTTTAATTTCAGGTTTAGATATAGAAGATAATAAATAATTAGGATGATTGATAGCTACAGCTAACAATTATCCTTTTTTTTAATCATTCCCATTTCACATTCATCTAAAAGAATGCCAATCTCCTTTAAAATCAGGATTGCTTGCTCGTCTCCTTTTTTCGCCATACCAATTAATGATTGAATTCCTTGTTTGCAGTCCTCCATTTTAAATCCCCCATCCTGTTTTTTCTTCATAATAGTTTGTGAACTATTCACAATGATTTAATTTTGGTTCAAATTAGAAAAAAACGAATTTCCCCAGAAAGCACGAAAACGAACGCGACTTCTTTTTTATGTCCATATTATACCACGATAAACGAACGTACGTTCTTTTTTGCGTAATGTATTTTTAATTTTTATCCTTATTCTATTATTATAAACAGATATTTTAAATGTTTACCAAATGTGCTAGTTTTTTATAAATTAACTCCAAAAAACTTTAAAAATGAAATAAAAGCAGTAAAACGTGCATAATTTTATTATTCCTACAAACAGGACCGAATGGTTCTGTTTTTTATTTCCATTCGACAGAATATGACAAGATAATTAATCAACACCAAAATTAAAAATATATTGACATACGGGTACCCCTAATTAGAGAACATTAAAAAGGTAAAACATATTTTGCTATATAACTGAGATATTGCAAATTTATGCTATTATAATTTTAGGTTTAATAGCTTTTTATTTTATTCATACTTAATATTCAAACTGTCTTGGAGGCTTACATATGTATATAAATAGTATTGAAATAAGCAATTTTAGGTCTATTGGAAGTAATCCACCGTTAAAGCTAGATATTAGTGATATTAACGTCCTGTCAGGAATTAACGATACAGGTAAAACTTCGGCTTTATTAGCCTCATTTTTAGGTCTAAATAGTTGTATAAATGTCGGTAAGAAAATCGATGAGGACCTATCTAAATTATTGGATGGAAGTACGCATCGTAAAGGATTTTCTCAAGATAACTCTAGACAATGTATCAGATTATTTCTTAAATGTACAAGAGAAGATTTAGAGAAATTAGGAGATTTTGTAGATGAAAATCCACATTTCGAAAAGAGTTTAAAAGATTTAAGCGACAAAGGGATTTATATTGAAAGAGAAAAGATTAAACAGTTTTTTTCAAACGCCGTAATATTACTAACCCCTCCGCTTAGACCAGAACTGTTCGGCAATTTCCAGTCTTATGTTGATCGTGAATTTTGGAATAATCAAGCTCAAAAATTTTTTGGATATGATGACATTACTGATTTTTCAACTATGTTATATCGTTTAGTTCATAATTCAGCTGAATTAGAGCTTTCCATGAAAGATCTCAATTGTTTATATGTTCCGGGTGTTACAAGAAGTAATGAACAAATTTTAATTAAAGAAGAAGATAAAAAATCACAATTAGTTACTTTTTTCAAAGATGTTTGCTCAGAAAGAGGGAAAACTTCCGGAAACTACAAAAAGTTCATGGAATATTTCAAGATTTTACTACCTGAATTGGTAAGAATTGAAATAAATAGCACTCAAGGTGATGAAAAATATGAGGATATATTTTTCATTTGGAACCAAAATGGAAATGAAAAAGAACAACCATTATCCCGAAGTGGCGATGGAATCTATAATACTATGTTTCTCGTGGCCAAGGTGCTAAATAATTTTTCCGAAATGAATATTGTATTTATTGACGAGCCTGAAATAGGTTTACATCCAATGCTACAACAGAGATTTATTAAATTAATTAGAAAGATTTCTCGTGAATTTTCAATACAATGGGTTTTGGCAACACATTCTCCCTTTATATTACAGTCCTTAAAAAATAATGAGAAACTATATTTAATTAAACATGATGGTACTCAAACCAATTGTCAGGATATTGATATTGCTAATAAAGAAATAGTTTTTAGCACTTTAGGTGCTTATTTACCTTTGGCTCTTTCTGCAACAGGTATAATATTTGTCGAGGGGCAAACTGAGGTTACAGTTTTAACCATACTATTAGATAAAGTTGGTTTAAACATAGAAAAAGAAAGAATATTAATTATTCCTCTTGGTGGTGAAAATCTCTTTCAGATTGCTGCAAAAGATTTAAAAAAATTGCATGAAAAAAGTATGGTCATTATAGATAGTGATTTACTTAAACCTGAAGAGGAAGGAGGATGTATAAAAAAACAAAAATTAGAATATGAAGATAAGTGTTCAGAAAATAACGTTGAATTCTTAATGATTAAAGAATATAGAACACTAGAAAATATGTATCCAAAGGATATTTTAGCGAGTATTTTAGGTATAGAAGAAACATCTCTAGAGTATGGAAACTTTGGTGAAGTACCTGGAATTACAAATAAAATTAAAATAGGGGAATCAGTCGCAAATAAAATGTCTAAAGAAGAAGCTGAACGTTTCCCTCTAATTAAAGAAATACAAAAATGGTGGAATGAAAAATAATATTTGGATGGGAGTCCAATACATATTATTAAAATTAAGATGGTTCAAGTCGGAGAAAGGCACCTTAGGGTGTCTTTTCTTTATGAAAAAATCCCCTCACTTTGTGCAGGGATTACACCTATAAGGGGTACCGTCCCATATCCATCAACTTAATATTTTGAAATACCCCAAAACGAAAATTTTGTGTATTATGCTCGTTTTTATCGTTTTGAGGTAACCCGTTCTTTTTAGCTTGATAGCGATGTGGCGGGACCCCTATTAAGACTAAAATGTTTTGTTCAAGGTGTTCGTTTTCCTTACATGCATTAACATACTTGTATTAACCAGAATTGTTATCTACTTATATTTATTAATCAGTCCACCCTTCGAATAAAATTGCCTCGAGCTCTTCACTCGGGTTATTTGGGTTTGGGATATATATTTCAGTTTTTTTTAGTTTTCCACTAGCGAAATGTGTTGAAAAATCAGGTTGTTCTTCAAGTGCAATATAATCGTCCATTAGCATAACTACAAATATTTTTGATGCATCAGTAGGGATATCATCTATTGTAATATATTCATTAAATACTTTATGCGGGTGCTCTAATTCATACATTCCTCGAACTCGTAGGTTTGATAGTTTTAATGGGTCAATTCCCTTGGCACGAGCCAACTCCTTAGAATCAATCAATGTGGCATTTGTGCTTGCTACTGCATCCCTAATCTCATTAATCAGATCTAAATAGATAGAGCGATCAGCTATCATCGTATTCCCGTAAGCAAACCAAAGTGAAAGAAGTTTGTTATTTTGAGTGTTTAAATTCCCAGCGACGTAAATGACCTCTTTTCTCTCCCACTCTTCCTCGTCAATCTCTCTAGGTAAGTTCTGGCTATCTGGATAGATATAATCTTTTGGATACGAACTGTTTAACGCTAGAGAAGAATAGCTCTGATTATTTAGTTTTTTCGGCTCAACACCGGCTCCACCCTTAATAATAAAATCAGGGAAGTTAGACGAATTACCTGTCCAACTTAGATATTCATTGTACTTCCTCATTTTTTCATGTTCATACTGGTATTGACTAGCACCTGTGCAAAACATATCTTTTACGAAAAATTCAAGGCTATCTCCTGCAGCATTTGCTGAACCGTTTGATCGAAAAATAGGTGTGAGAATACTTGAATTCCTGTCGAGAATGTTCTTTAAAGCCACTAATACATTTGTTGTAGGTGATTGTGCCATTCCGTTTCTCCTTCTGTTTTTTCCTTTATTTTCTCATAGAAACAAAGACTGGCCAAATCCAAACTATTATGGTAAGATGCTATATATTGAAAAGGAGTGGTTTCTTATGGTAGGTACTGAAAGAGAAAAAAGAACTTTTGTGTCTTCGCTTACTTTCACGCCCGAAGAAGTACAAAATGTTTTGTTTGAGAAAATTCGGGAAGAAAACGAACTTGTTCAAACTAATATCACTGAACAAGACAGATTAGAAGAAAAAGAAATGCTAAAAAAACTTCATTATGCCGAAAGAGAAATGAATATTGTTTCGTTATTTTCGGGTGCAGGTGGATTAGATTTAGGAGTAGAACTTTCAAGTATGGTCGTTCAATTTGGAGAAGAAAAAGCATACAGAGCTTTTGAAAACAAAGAAGACTATTTGAAATTGCGTAGTATAGTAAAATGCAATTTTGTTTATTCAAATGATATGTTTACCTCGGCAAACTTAACTTATGTTAATAACTTTGCTCCTACTGTTACTAAAGTCGCAAAGGATATTCGTAAAGTAGCAGAGTTTCCGAGCTGTAACCTTATGCTCGGCGGATTTCCTTGCCCCGGTTTTAGTAGTTCCGGTCCTCGATTACTCGATGATTCACGGAACTTTCTATACGTCCATTACATTCGTGCCTTAGTGCAAAGTACACCCGAGTTTTTTGTTGCTGAAAATGTAAAAGGTCTGATGACAATGGCGAGAGGACAAGTCCTTAGTCAAATGATAGAGGACTTTAAAGCTGCGGGTTATCACGTTACTGCTCATTTAGTTAATTCTCGCGATTATGGTGTTCCACAACTTCGTGAACGAGTATTTATTGTTGGAATTCGCAATGATATTCGTGAAAAATATGGTTTTGAATATGAAGTTCCCGAACCGACACATGGAGAAGGAAAGATACCATATGTCACTTTGAAAGATACAATTAGTGATTTACCTCTAGATGCTAAAGACGTTTACGAAGGCTCGTTTTCAAGTATGTATATGAGCCGTAATCGAAAAAAGAATTGGAACGAGCAAAGTTTTACTATTCAAGCGAGTGGTAGACAAGCTCCAATGCACCCTCACGGTGAGCCTATGAGGAAAATTGGAAAAGACTCTTGGGAATTTCAAGGTGATTTTAATCGTCGTTTATCAGTGCGTGAAGTTGCCCAAATTCAATCTTTTCCTAACTGGTTCGAGTTTTCAAATGGTAATAAAGAAAATGTTACGAATAACCATAAACTTAATGAACAATACAAACAAATTGGCAATGCAGTACCAGTCTTACTAGCTGAAAAAGTGGTTCGTCCAATTATTAAGTTCTTATATGAAGAGATTATTTAAGTAAGAATTAAATTCATAATATGGTGACCCCAGATATAAGAAAAGTCTTATGTAGATTAAGTAGAGAGAGGCACTTTGAGGGAATTGCCTTTTCTTAAAAGCTAGTGGCGGTATGACAGGTAAAGAAATTAAGTTAAAAGTGGAATAGTAAAAAGGCACTCGAAGAAGTGCCTTTTTTTCTCAATAACCGACATTACTTAACGTGGTAAAATAATATTCGGATGGGAGTCCAATACATATTATTAAAATTAAGATGGTTCAAGTCGGAGGAAGGCACCTTAGGGTGTCTTTTCTTTTTTTTCGACAAAGTATAACAAAATAGTAGTTACTGGATTTGTTATGATTTCTTTAAATACTACAATTTTAAATGGGGGATATATATGTTTGGAACAATCATTCAAGATGCCTACATAAGAGATGAAACTGAACAAATCGCTGATGCTTTAGAAGATATTTGTAATTCTCGTAATAATTATGGGTGGTCTTCAGCTGGAATCTATTGTTTTTGGAACTATACAACCAAAGAAGTGCTTTATATAGGACTGGCCGTAGACTTGTTAACAAGATTCAAACAACATAATGGTATTATCGCAATGGATGCCAATGGTTGTAAATTCGAAAAAATCCAGGAATACTTCAAAACACATGAAAAGATCGGTTATTCAGTTTTTGTTCAATCATCACATCATCAACCTGTTTACAGTGAAAATAGAACAGAATGGAAACAATTCAATCCTACACAATTTCCTAATACTCAATCCGCTTCAGAAGATATTAAAATAGCAGAAGGAATATTAATTGAAACTTATAAAATGAGACATGGAGTTTTACCGCCTTGGAATCGAGTCGGTGGTAGTAAAGAAGGTCAAAAAGTAGCTAAACCCGGAAACTATATATTTATTGACAGTCTTAAGTATCCAGAATCTAGTCCTTTCACCGCTAAACACACGCTTCGTGAAATATCTTCAAACGCTACATATCTTGCATTTGAAGAATTCTTACACTCAGCAAGAATGATGATGGGAATAAAAATTACTTTTAATGAAGCCTTAGAAATTATTAAAATGTTTGATGACTTCACATACAATAGAATTATCAAAGATGGGTATTTAAATCATAAACTTAGTTTTTAATTTTAAAAAATGGTTATCAAGTCGAAGAAAGGCACCTTAGGGTGTCTTTTCTTTATTTTCTAAGGACCTGCTCAATTAATCCGTAAAAACATAAAGTAAAATGAATCCGTTAAAACACATGAGTGATCCCTTGTTTTTCCCTCTTATCAAAAGGAGGAACTATTATGGGCTTTGGTGATAGTTGTGGCGGCCACGGTTTTGCTGGAGGATTTGCTTTACTCGTTGTCCTCTTTATATTATTAATCATAGTTGGAGCTGCTTGCTTCTGCTAAAAAACAATGGGAGAGGGCACTCAAAAGAGTGTCTTTTCTTTATGAAAAAAATCCCCACACATTGTGCAGGAATCAAACGTAAACAAATGCTTTGGGTGAACACCATCATAATAATACATATGTCACCCATGAGCAAAACAGGAAAATCATATTTTCTCTCCAGTAAAATATGAACGGTACCCCATGAAATGATGATTATGTATAAGGAAATAATAATTTAGGTAACTTAGCATAGAAGCTCTAATTTAAGAAGTTTTTAATTTTCTCAATAACCAATATAGATAAATATGGTAAAATGGTAATCGGATGGGAATTCAATATATATTATTAAAAGTAGAGTGGTTCAAGTCGGAGGAAGGCACCTTATGGTGTCTTTTCTTTATTTTCAAAAGGACCTGCTCATATATCATTTATAAACATAGGGTAATATAAACCGTTAAAACACATGAATGACTCAATGTTTTTACCTCCTATTGAAAGGAGGAACTATTATGGGCTTTGGTGGTAGTTGTGGTGGCTTTGGTGGCGGATTCGCTTTACTAATTGTACTGTTCATCCTGTTAATTATCATTGGTTGCAGCTGTTGGGGCGGAGGATTCGGCGGAGCTTGCTAAAAACAATTAGAAAAGGCACTCATTGAGTGTCTTTTCTTTATGAAAAAATCCCCACACATTGTGCAGGGGAAAGTGTAAGCCTTTCAGTTGGATGAATACCATCAAAATAATGCGTTTATTCCCCACTAGCAAAAGACCATCTATTTCCGTAGATGGTCTCTGCCTCTTCAGCTTTATTGTACACATTTAAATTATACTGCTAATCGCATGCTATATTTTTATGCAATTGTGCATTTATAATATTTTTCATTATAGTAATAGTGAAAAATATCTATACTAAACTTTGGAAATATTCTGCATAAATATTATCAATTTACTGTATATTCTGTCAATGTTAAGCTTTAAGTGTAATATATATCTGTTTGAACCATGTCCCCTAAAACAAGGTTTGGATAGTCATCTCAATACGCGAGAACAAACAGAAAAAAGGCACCTGAGGGTGCTTTTTTTTTATGAAAAAATCCCCACACGATGTGCAGGGATCAAGAGCGAATGTACTCATATATTACAGCAACACTCCTCCACTAACAAAACAGTAAAATCTTATTTCCACCCTGATAAAATACAGTTTTATTATATAATTTCACGTACTATATCTGATTGATAAAACCAAATTCCACAATAAGAAAGATTCCAACCAACCGTCCCTTATCCTCTAGATAAATCAATGTTAATTCTCTTATTTATTCCTCTATCTAAGACAGTGTGTTTTAAAGTAGTACAATACCTTATATTTTTCATCTTTTATTCGTAATTAGTCTTGACTGAAGATCTTGAGGGTTTTTATCATGCCGCAGCGAAGTTAGGAAAACGGCTGGTTGGCAGATTTATCCCCTATGCTGAAAGAATACAAAAAGTAATCAATCAGAATAGAAAGGATAAGCGTCTTCGGTTAATACCATGCCTTGCTTTGTCAGTGTTCCGTATGTATAGACCCTATTCACTTAATGACTTTCGCCATATGCACCCTTTTTCGTAGGCTTGTCCTCACAATATCGTCCCTATGTGACAAGCTGAATACACTCCCTAGCGCCGTAACGCTAACGATAACCGTCCGAACCTTTTAGACTAAACGCCTAGGTAAGTTCTCACCTACCCCCACCGAATGAATAGGAATCCAATGAGGGGCGCTGTTTTTGTAGGCGTATACTCTGTACCCCCTGCACGACCAACAGCAAGCCACGCCGTAACACGTTCCCGCTAAATGTATGGCAGCACGGAATTACGGCTTATCAGTTTTTATTAACGTGGTTTCAGGCAATTCCACGCGAATAGAAAACAAAAAAGGCATCTCCACTCCTAAATGACCTGTACATTCACAAGACTTCTAGGTTTAGAGATGCCCTATATATCTTTTTGACTATAAAAAACATTTACTAGTTGAATTTTAGTCAAATCATAGATAAAATGGGTATATCAAAGAAGCCTCGTGAAAAGGCATAATTGTTTAAGGATAGTGATGGTACACTACTTAAACGGAAATCCCGTCTGGTTAAACAGGTTATATCTAGCCAAGTGGTGGTACACTAGCTAGAATCAGTCATTCCCGCTAAAGGTTGGTAGCCGATAGCGAATGGGAGTGGCTTTTTTGTTTTCCATTCATATTCAATTGTTCTATCTATTTATGTTCATTTGAATTATCAAATTATGTTTTGTTTTGTAGAATGATGCTTGTTGATTATTACGTTACAACAAGTTTTTTTCTTTGTAAATGCCTCTATAACCCGTAATATTTCACTCTACTTAAAAATGAAATTTCATTTTTATACTTTTATACTTTTATAATTTTATAAAAATCTAGTTTTTTAAAAACAGAATGATATTTTTTTTATAAAATTATACTTTTATAAAAATATAAATTTATAATTTTATAAAAAACACGCTAATAAAGCTTGATAATATAACCCTTTCAAAATAGGTTTTTAAAAACATCATCTATTTATAGATTAATAGTAAACTTTTTATAAAAGTATAAAATTATAAATTTATACTTTACCGACGGTTTGTTGTGGTATAAAATCAAATTATAAATTTATAAAAGTATAAAAAAACTTTTTTTACGAGGTGACGGAAAATGTGCAAGGTTATCACAACTGGGAACTTCAAAGGTGGGGTCGGAAAGACTACCAACGCTGTAATGTTAGCTTATACATTCGCGAAACAAGGAAAGAAAACTTTATTAGTAGATTTAGATCCACAAGCAAATGCGACTGATTTACTATTCAATACAATGAAAAAAGTCCATTCAATCGAACCGGAATTCAAAAGAACATTAGCTATGGCTCTTATAGATGCTAACTTACAAAGTGCGTTGATTAATGTACTGCCTAACTTAGACTTGCTTCCATCTTACGAGGATTTACAAACATATGAGAAGTTCCTATTCAGAAATTTTGAGGATGACTTCTCACAAGATACTTATTTCGCAAAACAGTTAAGTGCAATCAAAGAAAATTATGATTACATTTTTATTGATGTACCACCACAATTAAATAAATTTGCAGACAGCGCATTAGTCGCTAGTGACTATGTTATGGTCATTTTACAAACACAAGAAAGATCACTAAAAGGTGCTCAGAAATATATTGAACATGTATTTTCGTTAGCGGATGATTACAATTTACCATTAGAAATTATCGGGGCATTACCTGTACTGATGCAAAACGGAAATGAAATTGACAAGGATATCCTTCAAGAAGCCGAAGAGATTTTTGGTAAAGCTAATGTGTTCAGCAATATCATTAAACAGATGGCGCGTTTAAAGAGATTTGACAGAACAGGAATCACTTATAACTTGAAAGATGTGCATGATAAAAACGTTCATACTGTATACCAAAATATTGCAGATGAAGTTGAAAAAAGAATCGAGATTTTGGAAGGAATGGCCACAGTAAATGGATAACAAATTGAATATAGATAAAGAACAACTTGGTATGAGAAGAAAGAAAACTGAAGGATCAGTAACGATTACACCCGAAAGTAAAGAAAAGCAGGAACGGAGTTTTCCTGAAGATGATAAGCTCTTTGAAAAACCCAAGAGAAAACTTACTACGAAAGAGTTACCAAAGTCTTTCCGCGTCTCATTAGAAACACACACAGCAATATCAACACTTGCTACAATTGAAGATATGAAAATTTATGAAGTAATAAATATGTTAATCGAAGAAAAAGTTGCTTCATTACCTGCCCCAAAACAAAAGTTAGTAAAAAACGCTGTAAAACAAGTGCTTGAAGTAAAGAAAAGTCGAGAATAGGTATAAAATTTAATTTTATGCCTATCTAAATAAATACATTTATAATTTTATAAAATTATAAAATTATAAAAATCAAAAGGAGATACCGCCAATGTACAGCATCCATCTTGACTAGTCATTTGATTGGTGGGACACCTAAATAGGAGCGGACAATTTGGATAAACAATACCTAGTGACTGTGACACCTGTTCAAGATAATTCTAAGCCACAGAAAAAGAATTCATTGTCAGCAACAGACAGGAAAAATATAAAAGTATCACCTGAAACACTTAATAAAATAAAAGCCATTTGCACAATAAAAGACATAAAAAATTATGAGCTTATTGATGAAATGTTAGATTACTATATCGATAATAAGTTGAATTCAAATGAGCAAAATAACCTAAATGACATAATGTCTGTAAGAAGATAAGCATAACGCTTGTCTTTTTTTATTTATTATCAAAAATTTTTAGGGAGGATTGTAGATTGTTAGGGAGAATGTTGCAATAGGAACGAAAGGAGGAACGGATAAAAATGAATCAGGAACAGTGGAACGGGGATCGTGACTCATTAGAAAAGTCTTATTGGACAAAGGAAGTTGCCGAGACTCTTGGTATAAGTGATAGCTATTTACGCAAATGGTGTTTAGAACTAGAGAAGAACGGATACAAATTTATCAAAGTTAAGGACGGAAAGAACAGAGAGAACCGAGCTTTCACGGAACATGATTTGATTGCATTACGAAAGTTTCAATCACTTATCGGGAACGCCGGAACGACACGTTCCATGGCTGCTAAGGTCATCGCTGAAGAATACAGTTCAGAAGATAGGAACGGTGGAACGGGGGCTGTTCCTGCACCTCTTATTAGAGATAATGATCGTGAGAAAGCCTTAGAGGAACTAAAACAACTAGCTTTTAATGTTTGGAAAGATGAATTAAAATCAGAACTTATAGAAGAGATTAAACAAGAACTTAAAGAAGAAATACAGCAGCATATGAAAGAAGAAGTAAAATCAGCAGAGGAACGTCTTGGTGAACGTTTAAATAGCCATGACGAACTACTCATGAAGACGATTCGCGAACAACAAGAGACTAAAAAGATGTTGGCTGCTGCACAGGAGAAGAAGAAATGGTGGCAATTCTGGATTAAATAGAATTGCTATACTGTTTCTTTTTTCACTTATCACCACACACGTAGTGACTTCTTTGAAAAGAGAGGATTATAAAAAGCCCTGTAAATACAAGGCTTTTACTTTCTCATTTGCTCTTTACTTTTCAAAACATCCTCTTTAAAAAATAGTCGATCTCGAACCATTTCTTTGATTGGTTTTATTTTTTCTTTTTTTATCATGTTGTTAAGATTCTGCCTTGAACATCCAAGGATGAACATGATTTCTGGATATAATTAGAAATTAATCTTACAATTCCCTTCTTGAATTGGTATGATTTACTTAATTTAAGGGGGGGAGATTTTTGAGTTTAAATATGTATCTAGGAGAAGTACAAAGTCAGACTCAAAGCATGAATGCTGTATGTACCGCTACCATTCAAGGTATGGAACAAGCCATTCAGTCGATTGATGCTTTTACCAGTGATACCGTTCTACAAGGGCAAACTTACGATAGTGCAAAAGCATTTTTCGCAGAAACTTTTCGCCCTTTAGCGCAAGGAATCATTTACTTATGTGAAGAATTAATCCGTCAGAACGATGCCTTTCCAAGTCAATTTCAATCAAAGGTAGCTTCAACGGATGTAATCGAACAAGAAATATTAGAACAAATTCAAGAAATTGACCGAATGAAAACAAGTATGGAAGCCGTCAGTCAAGCTATGCCAATACCAGGTATGGATGCTATGGCGAATCTTTTTACTGTCATGAGGAAAAAACTGCAAGAAAAGCTAGATCATCTACATGAATTTAATCAAACATCTAGCGATAACTATAGTACAGCAATTCAATTAGCAGCTAGCATTGCGACAGGTCTTGCTGAAGTCCAAAGTGGAAAAGGCTTTAGTCCTGCTAGTGGTACATTTAGTACACAAGGATTGAATATGGAGTGGACAACTTCTATTCAATTGATTGAAGAAGAGAGGGCACGTCGGGCTGAAAAACTTCTAAAGAGTAGTTCAATTGAAGAAGGAAAAATGTGTGGTAAGCTACCTGAAAAATCTACTTTCGAAAAAATTCGGGACGGTATTGTAGAAGGAACAGGGGAAGCGGTTGAAGATACCATAGAAGGATTTAAGGCACTTGGTAAATGGGAAACGTGGGAAAACATGGGGAATGCTGCGTTACATCCTATTGATACACTTAGTACCATGTATAATGTATTGTCAGATTCATTTATTAATGATGTAATAAATGGAGATGCTGAAAGTCGTGCTAAATGGGGAAGTTATGCTTTAACACAAGTCGCATTAGGAGTCATTGGTGATAAAGGATTAAGTAAAGCAAGTAAATTAGGTCAAGTGGGTAAAGTAACTAAACTAGCAAAAGATAAGATTCCACAAGGGTTTTCGTATATTACAAGCAATTTACAATTAAGGGATCGCTTTGCATTCGCAGGTGCTAGTGGATTTGGAAGCACTCAGATAAAAACTTTTGAAACTTTACGAGAAGCCCGTGATACATTTCTGTTTTCCAAAACTAGTGGACGAAGTAGAGTTAAAGATGTACAAGAAGTAATAGAAGATTATGCAAATAAAGTTCTTGATAGAGTTGAAGTAAAAGGTGAGTATAGTTCCTCTACTAGGGAATCTAAAGTATTACGTGAAGAACTTAAGGACGCGGGGATTGACCCACCTCCATATCCTAATGCAGCACATCACATTGCACCTTGGAATGATAGAAGGGCGAAGCAAGCTCAAAAATTATTGGAATATTTCAAGATACATCATGATTCTGCTGCTAATGGAGTGTTTCTTCCAGGGTATGGGGCAGAAGGGCATAAATATGTAACTACTGAAGTGCTACATATAGGTAGCCATGGCCCAGAATATATAAGAGAAGTAGAAAGAACACTTCAATATATTAAAGATATTGGTGGTACTCAAGCTGATGCTGTTGATGCCTTACATGATATAAGAGAACAACTATTGAAGGGCACATTAGAACTAAATACGCCAAAAAATAAATGACTTTTCAGGAGGGTACAATGAAGATCTGGGAATTACGAGGCTCTTTGAATGATTATGAATCTTTTCAACTACTAAATTTTGATCAAGACCATGAAAAATATTTTGATGGGAAATTTGATTTAGCAAAAAGTTTATCTAATTCATGGGGAGATATACTGATTGAATGTGTAGAAGAAGGTAAACAAAGTGATTGTCCACATTTTTGGGGAAGGAATGGTACATTACTTATTAGTAATAAGGCAAAAAAACTTTTAGAGGCTTTAATAGGGAATGATGTTGAATTTCTTCCTCTAATACATAATGCTACTAATGAACCCTACTATGCCGTTCATGTATTAAATCATTTAGATGCAATTGATAATACCAATACAATCTTTAAAAAGTTAAGAAGCGGCTTAATAGTAGGTTGTGAAAAATATTCATTTATATCCAATGTTGTAGAAAACGAAGATATTTTCAAAGTATTTTTAAATAATCATGTTTATTCAATTTCTGTTTTTGTCTCAGATGAATTTAGAAATGCAGTGTTAGAAAGTGATTTGACAGGTTTCGAATTTGTTGAGGTATGGGATTCGGAATCGAACATGTAAAACAAAGTCCTAAAACAGAAGGATGATAAAAAAGAAGAACGCCTTGTAGTAAGGGTAAACGTTCTTCCTTTTTGCTGTAAATTCACTTAAATTTCTTGTGCTACAACTATACCAGTATTTCCATGTGCATTAGACGGTGCACCACCACTATCACCTTTATTATAAGCAGGTGCAGGTGTATCCCCTATATTGTAAACCAAATCCGGTCTTTGTGGTGCAGGTGTGTCACCTTCAGCCATTGCTAATAAACCAAATGACGTAACCGTTAATAGTAGTACTGCTTTAAGTTTTTTCATTACACTAACGCTCCTTTTTCTTCATATTTCTTCCTTGCTTCATTACTCATGTGAAAATACTTACTTGCTTTTTTCTCGTTTTCTTCCTTATAGAACATAGTTGCTAATATTTCCGTGTATTCTTGTACGCAACGTGTTAAACCTTCTGCTTCGAAATAGGAAATCCCTTCTAAAACAACACTTTCCAACGTTAGAGAATCAGAACCATTATTCATTACCTTTAGGATATTAAAGCGGTGCACGTATTCCTTATTTTCTATCTTAGTACAAGCTGCAAACCCTTTTTCAATTAGTGTATTAGTCTTGTTGCGTTCACCCAATTTATAATGTTCCCTAGCCTGTAAGAACATAGCTTTATAATGGTTTGGAAGGTGTTCTATAACCTCTGATAAATGACGAATAGCTAAATCTGAAAGGTTTTGATTTGCATATAACCAGCCTAGATTATTTCTAATACGTAACAGTAGTTCCTTGTTATCAATCTTTTTAACAATATCAATAGCTTTATTTAAGTGTTCTTCAGCTTGTTCAAACTGCCTTATCTGTATACACGTTAAGCCAAGGACGTTCTCGCATAAAGCGATGTTAATGTCATAGGAGTTAGTTTTGCTGAAAAAGTCTTTTGCTTTACTAGCATATGAAATAGATGGTAGGGGTTTATAAATTTGGTAATAGAAAGCCGCCAACCTATAGTTAAATTCTGCTTTTTCTAATTCGGTCGGCACATACATTAATAGTTTTTCCGCTTTCTCAAAATGTTCCCCGGCTTCATTGTATTCCGCAAGAATTGTGCTGTGAATTGCTTTGAAAAAGTGGTAATAATAGGATAGAAAGCTGTTATCAGGTATATCAAAGGAGTTAATTTCATTAAAATTATCTTTTGTAATGTTAAGTCCACCTGTTAGTACTTTATATCTAAAATTTAATAATGAATAATATAGTAGTAGGTTTTCGTCTTCTTTTATACTAGAAAGTTTGTCTTCAATTTCTTGTTTGAATTGTTTTGCTTTTTCTACTTGCTGTTGCAACATTGATTGATACCAAGTATCTAATATTTGCTTGATTTGCTCTTTAGTTATTATATGTGCGTTCATAACAAGTCATCCCCCTTGTTTTTTTATCTTTAATTTACTAAATATTAACATATTTATAGATGTTTTATAGAATCCCCTCTTTTAAACTACTTGAAAAATAATTGTCAGAATACTTTCATGGGAGTAAAAAATAAAAAACCGCCCATAAGGACGGCTCTTGTTTTTACTTCACATATACATAAGCTTCATTTGCTGTTACATAGTATGTTTTACCTTTGCTGTTGTGTACTTTGTACTGAGTTGAACCATTTACAGTTACTTTGGCATCAATTGCAAATCCTAGCCCTGCATCTATAGATCCAGCCACATCTTTATCCTGCCAAGATGGAGAATCATAGAAACGTAGGTTGTCCACTTTGGACACAACACGTTTTCCTACAATAGATGAATCTACTGTGCTTTTCTTATCGAATTTCACATAAGAAGGATTGTATTTAATCCACTGATTTCCACCAAGATTTAGCCATCCATCTTTTTCGGCCCACACAACATAGGATTCTGGTTTGTTAAGTTGACGAATTACAGAATAGCTTGCATCTGGTCCTTTACGTAAATTCACGTTGTATCCTTGAATGTAAGCAACTCCATCTGTTACAGCTGTTGGTACTTCTTCTGGTTTAGATGGTTGTTCTGGAACAGAAACATCAACATTAGAATTACTATATGCACGTTTCACATCAGCACGGAATTGGGCTTCTGATACGCCGTGGCTACGTAAGTAATCAAGCGGGTCTTCATGATCTGTACCGCCAAGGTACTTCGTTACATCATAGTGAGTCCATAATCCTTTTTCTACAGATAATCCGCGGTCACGTAGAATCTTGGCTAGCAGCTTCACATATTCATCATATGAAACTTTGAATTTATCATAATCAGATGTTTCACACAGTTCTACGTGTACAAATCGTTTGTTTGCACCTGGTCCGCCACCATAAGCGATGTATTTTGTATCAGCAATTTGGATTGTTTCATTCCAATCTACTGCATAATGAACAAATGCATTTCTCCATGTACGAGTTTCGTATTTTTGAATATTAATAGCCGGAGCTTCTGGAGTTGCTGTACTATGTGCCACAACGCCCTCATAAGCACCTACACCATAACGATAAGGAGTTTTAGGTAATCCATCAATAATAAGAGTTCTATCTGCAAAAGCTTCTGTAGTAAGACTAAATAGAAGCAGTGAGGTCATGAATATGGTGGAAACAAATTTAAACGATTTTTTCATTAGGCATCTTCTCCTTTTTCTTCGTGATCAGTCCAAATCCCCAAAGCAATACCAAATAAATAAACAGCCTTTTCGACCTTATCCAAATTTCCTTCGAATCCGGTCATTCCAAAAACTGATAAAATTAATCCAAAGCATGAAAAAAGCGCAACCCATGTTTTCCAGTTGCGCAAACGTTTTAAAATATTTTCTTTTGTAAGTGGCAAGTCTTATACACCTCCTTTCAATAACAGTCCAATAAGTGCCGTTACAATTGCACCGATTATGATGCGGAGAATCCATGTGGTATTGGCACTGATTTTATCAAGTTGCTTATTTATATTAACGATGTCTTTTTCGTTCCCTAAAGTACGAGACTCTAAGTTTCGAATGTCATC
>NZ_JAEHBX010000007.1:0-149414 GCF_016483395.1 Bacillus cereus group sp. N21 | reverse complement strand
TTTTCGGTCATATGAAAGATGAATTAGACTATAAGTGTTGTCAAACGTTCCAATCTCTTCAACTAGTAATCGAGAAGTATATGCAAGATTATAATTATGATCGTTATCAATGGACACTCAAAAAAATGGCTCCGGTACAATACCGGAACCATCTTTTAAGTGCCTAATTTTTAAAGGTCTTTTTATTAAACTGTCCATTTTATAGGGTACAGTTCACATAAGACTTGGTGTTTTCGTTATTTATTAAATGTCACCTTGCTCTTCTTCACCACGAACAACAAGGACATCGCATTTTGCATAGCGAATAATATGTTCAGAGACGCTACCGATTAAGAATCGTTCTACAGCGTTTAAACCAGTTGCACCACACATAATTAAATCTACTTTTTGTTTTGGAGCAATTTCTTTTGAGATTTTAGATTTTGGATTACCGAATTCTAATACAGTTTCTACTTTTTCAAGGCCAGCTTCAGTTGCAGTCTTTTTGTAGTCTTCTAATAAATCTTCTGCAAAGAGATTTGCACGCTCAGCGATTGCGCGGCTATATGCCTCTACAGCAGAGTATGCTTTTACATCAACGATATGAGCGATTGTTAATATTGCGTTGTTGCGCTTTGCGACTTGAATTGCTTTTTTAAAGGCTTTTTCTGCTTCTTTGGAACCGTCCACTGCAATTAAAATATTTGTATATGTATTATTCATAGTAGATTCCTCCCAATTCGTTTTTATAAGCTTTTACAACTTAATTATAAAACAAAATATGGTAACGTGCTTGCCAGAAACGTTACAGAATTTTGAAAACTCTGTTCTAATTCTTTTTAGTTGTAATTGTAGGGAGAACTTGTTACATATGAAGTATAGCAATTTAAAAGGAGGCATGTTTGTGAGACACGCGCTCATTACGGCCGGTACGAAAGGTTTAGGAAAGCAAGTAACAGAGAATTTATTAGCTAAAGGATATTCAGTAACTGTAACATATCATAGCGATATGAGTGCTGTAGAAACAATGAAAGAAAAGTATAAAAATATAGAAGAACGTCTACAGTTTGTGCAAGCAGATGTCACGAAAAAAGAAGATTTACATAAAATAGTAGAAGAAGCAATTAGCCGTTTTGGCAAAATTGATTTTTTGATTAATAATGCAGGTCCTTATGTGTTTGAACGTAAAAAGTTAATTGATTACGAAGAAGATGAATGGAATGAAATGATACAAGGGAATTTAACAGCAGTGTTCCGTTTATTAAAACTTGTCGTTCCCATTATGAGGAAGCAGCATTTTGGTCGCATTATCAATTACGGATTTCAAGGGGCAGATAGTGCACCTGGCTGGATGTACCGTTCTGCATTTGCGGCTGCAAAGGTAGGACTTGTTTCGTTAACGAAAACAATTGCCTATGAAGAAGCGGAATATGGCATTACAGCGAATATGGTTTGTCCAGGAGATATTATTGGTGAAATGAAAGAGGCGACAATTCAGCAGGCGCGTACGATGAAAGACATTAGAACACCAATTGGTAGATCTGGAACAGGTGAAGATATTGCTCGAACAATTTCGTTTCTATGCGAAGAAGATTCCGATATGATTACAGGCACAATTATAGAAGTAACAGGGGCAGTTGATGTTATTCACCGATATCGACAAAAATAGATAAAGTGAAACTTCCATCATTGGGGAGCTTTATCCCTCAATGATGGTTAGCCCTCACCAATCGGGCATTTATGGATAGTGTATCCCCCACCTGATTTTGGGGCTTTTTCATCTTGAGAGGGGGATATTACTGTCCGTTAATGCGGGGCAAAATCTATCGGAAAACTCGCATTATTTTTTGTCAAATATTGAGATATTATGTTAGAATATAAGAGCGTAGAAAGCGCTTTAAAAAATGATTCAGGGGTCATTTCATAACTCAAGGGGGAATTAATAATGCGTATCGGTATTCCAACAGAAATTAAAAACAACGAAAACCGCGTGGCAATGACGCCAGCTGGTGCTGTACATTTGGTACACAATGGTCATGAAATTTTTGTTCAAAAGGGTGCAGGTTTAGGATCTGGCTTTACAGATGAAGAGTACGTACAAGCTGGAGCAAAACTTGTTGAAACTGCTGAGGAAGCATGGAATCAAGAGATGGTTATGAAGGTAAAAGAGCCAGTAGAAAGCGAATATGGTTATTTCCGCGAAGGTTTAATTTTATTCACATACTTACACTTAGCTCCAGAACCAGAATTAACAAAAGCATTAATTGACAACAAAGTAGTATCAATCGCTTATGAAACAGTACAATTAGACAATCGTTCTTTACCACTACTTGCACCGATGAGTGAAGTAGCTGGTCGTATGTCTGCACAAATCGGTGCGCAATTCCTTGAGAAAAATAAAGGCGGCAAAGGTATCTTACTTGCAGGCGTTCCAGGGGTGAAACGCGGTAAAGTAACAATTATCGGCGGTGGCCAAGCTGGTACAAACGCAGCGAAAATCGCGGTAGGCTTAGGTGCTGACGTAACAATTATCGACTTAAGTGCAGAACGTCTTCGCCAATTAGATGATATTTTTGGCAATCAAGTCAAAACATTAATGTCTAATCCATATAACATTGCAGAAGCTGTAAAAGAATCTGATCTTGTTATCGGTGCGGTATTAATTCCAGGTGCAAAAGCTCCAAAACTTGTAACAGAAGAAATGATTAAATCAATGGAGCCAGGTTCTGTTGTAGTAGATATCGCGATTGACCAAGGTGGTATTTTCGAAACAACTGACCGCATTACAACTCATGATAACCCAACTTATGAAAAACACGGCGTTGTTCATTATGCAGTTGCAAACATGCCAGGTGCGGTTCCACGTACATCTACACTTGCATTAACAAACGTAACAGTACCATATGCAGTACAAATTGCAAACAAAGGCTACAAACAAGCTTGCCTAGGCAACTCTGCATTATTAAAAGGTATTAATACATTAGATGGTTATGTAACATTTGAAGCAGTTGCAGAAGCACACGGCTTACAATACGCTGATGCGAAAGAGCTTCTTGAAAAAGCTCCTGCTTTATCATAATAAATATTAGATGAGGCCCTCCTTGTGATAAGGAGGGTTTTTTGTTTGGAAATTTATCGGAATGGAATTTTTTTCTTGTTAATACGATTCCTCTTATGATAGTTTGAAATTATATATGTGAGATAGATTTTAGAGAGGGGATAAAATGGGGAGAAAAAGTAGCAAGAAAAAACAAATAAGAAGACAGAAATATATAAAGAAAAAACAGGAACATAATATACCATTTCAAAAGAAGTTGGCCCTTAGTATAGAGAAAATAGCCAGATATATTAGTATGGTCATTTATGTAATCGTATGCTTTTTTGTGTTAGGTGTATTTTATCAGATAGAGATAAGACCTGAATTTTTGGAAGACATCTTACAGGGCATTGCTTTTTTGGTACCATTCGGTATGTTTTTTGTAGTGTTTGATAAAGTATGGCCAAGCCGTGAAAGTAAAAAAGATGAGAAAAGAAAGCAGAAAAGGAAACGATCTTCTTATTCCTCCAATTCATCTAGTGGATTTGCAAACTATAGCGATAATGATTGTAGTAGTGCGAGCGATAGTGGGGGTGGAGATTGCGGAGGCGGTGGAGATTAAAACTGAAAGTAATTTAGTTTGAAATGTTTTATTTTTCAGAATGATGAAAGGCAAAAATAGATTTGGAAAAAACGAGATCATTAGAATGGAATAGAGCGTCGCGAAAAGGGTGCATAGCAATGAATCTAGCAAAAGAGTCAGAAGATAAAGTACAAGAGAAAAGTGAACTGAATGAAATGAAAGAAGCAATTGTTAAATTAGAACAAAGTGTACAAGAGTTAAAAGAAGAAGTAAAAAAGGTAAGGAAGAAAAAACAGGAAAAAGATATTGATTTTGGAACAATCGGCTTTTGGGTTTGTATGATGATTATTGCACTTGGATGGTTTTGGGGAAAATAATAAATCACTAGGGGATGAGGAGAACAATGGAGAAAGTGAATCTTTTAGAACTCACAAAAGATATTACAGAAAGGCACAAAAATTTTGTTGTATCGAATGTGAATAGTCATTGTTTACGAATTGCTGTGTTTACGGGGGAATATGATTGGCATCTTCACTCGAATTCGGATGAATTATTTATAGTACTCGAGGGAGAATTACTTATCGATTTTCAAGATAAGGATACAGCTGTATTAAAACCAAATGATTCGATTTTAATTCCAGCCGGTACCGTTCACCGAACAAAGGCACTACAGCGCACTGTTAATCTTTGCTTCGAAAACTTAGATGCGGATACCGTTATTGTGGAGAATGTATGAAAAAGTTAGTGTTAGCAGAATATCATACGATTCTTCCAGTTTTAGAAGATAACAAACAGACATCTACTTTTGCCTATGCAGTATGTGATCGAATAATAGATGGTGAGATTTTTGTAAATGAGAGATTAACAACAGGAATGATTGCGACTGCTAATGGCATTTACTATCTGTTTGGAGATACACATGATCAGGAATTTCAACATACTTTGTTTTCTTATATTGAAAATGATGTTTTAACAACGGAGAAGCGATTCACATTATTTGTTTCTAGCATAGAGTGGGAAAGCATTATTGAAAATCATTTCAAGGGTTCTTTTAGAAAAATCCCTCGAAAAAAATTTCTATTTCAGAGAGATATCTTTGAAGATAGAAAAAGAGAATTAGAAGATTCTACATACAAAGTAAAGCGGATTGATAAAAACATAATCGAAAAAAGTACTGAATTTACGGAACAGTATTATACAGAATATTGGGGATCAAAAGAAGTGTTTTTGAAGCGTGGTTTTGGATTTTGTATTGTACAAGATCAAAAGATAGTGGCTGAATGTGTCTCAATTTTTAGAAGTAATGGTTTTGCAGAAATTGATATCGCAACAGATCCAGACTATCAGGGAAAAGGGCTCGCTCGATTAGTCGCAACTTATTTCATAGAACATTGTATACAAAATAGTATTACGCCGTGCTGGGATTGTAATGTGGATAATATACCCTCACAAAGACTTGCTAGTAAACTAGGTTTTGATCATCCAGTGGAATATGTTTTATATGTACGTAAGAAGGTAGAGGGATAAACGATGAACGTCGAATTAACAAGATTCAAAGTGAAGCCAGGGAAAAGTCACCGTGTTGATGAATGGATGAAGATGCTAAATGATCATATGAAAGAAGTGTTATTGACATTAAACGACGAGAAAATGTATGTAGAGACAATTTTCCGGGAAATAAGAGATGGAGAAGAATATTTGTATTGGTATTCTGTCCAAGGAGAAAGCGGGATAGATGTCGAAGCTTCTCGGCACGAAGTTGATAAAAAGCATTTGGAATTTTGGTATGAATGTATTGATGAGGAAGCGCCTGCTGCCAATATGGAAACAGAGGTTGTCATGATTCAAGATGTGGTCAAAGAGGCGATGAAATAATAAAATAGTATTCTTTGTATATACGAAAAAGCACATCAGAATAGATGGGCTTTTTTATTTGTGAAAAATTTTCAGCAGAAACTTGTATACATTTCAAGCTTTCAAACGTTGAGTATATAGGAAGGAGAGCAGAATGAGTCATGAAACGTTTGAATCATTATTAATAGAAAAGTCAATATAAAGAAATAAAGAATATCTCACCTCGAGACTTACCGATCTACGGCGTAGTCGTAACAGGAAAGACAGAGGAATTACAACCGTTATACGGGGTACCCTATATAAAAGTGGCTGTAAGAGGAGTAACTGTTGAGAAACATTAACTTATACAGATTGATGTGAATAGTTAGAAAGTTAATGTTATAATATGGGAAAAGGGGGTTTATATGAAGCAAATACATGGAGCGATCTATATCTACATAACAATGTTTTTTGTTGGAGCGTCTTATGGTTTAGGGCATGCCTATTCGCATCCAATTCTAAGTTTTTTGAGCGGGACATGTATGACCATTGCGATTTGTGTACACCTTTTCTCAGTTTGGATTGTTAAATTTCAATTAAATATTAGTGAAATGGAAGAAGGCACTTTTTGAGTGGCCTTCTTTTTTAGTAGTATTGGCGTAATTCCTTTAATAAATTTTCAACCTCGTTTTCGGCTTCTTTGCATATAGAAAGTGTTCGTAATCTAAAAAACAAGCTACGCAAGAACGATTTTATATTTCCATATAACGCTTCATAAGGTTCGATAGGTAATTCAGGTTTTTGAACTTGTAATTGATTTACTAAAGAATGCAGAGCTGAGATGAGTTTTTTTTCATCTAAACCATTTTTCAGCATGGCAATGATAGGAGTGATAATTCGCTCATCTTCTTCATACTTGTAATACATTGTATGTACATTTATTTTTTCTAACAAGGTTTGTAGTATTTCAGGGTAATAGGAGGCCTCAAGTTTTGGATTTTGAACGAGTTCATCGAATGTATCGGAAACATGAGCGATGCTATGAGCCCAGCCTTGATCGTTAACATAACCTCTGAAATCATGTTCTTGGTCCATATATAACATTAATTTGTCTTTCACATCTAATATGTCAGACTGTGATAAAAAGTTATGTTTTGTATCGGCGTTTATGATTAAAGCGATTAATAGTGTTGTAAATGATCTCGTAAATACAGCGTCTGTATCGTCAGTGTTAATTTTGTAAAATAAATATTGCTCGCTTATACTTTGGGACAATAATTTCTGTAAATGCCTGTTTGTAATATGATCGTTTGTGATGAGATGGTAAAAGGCCGTATAGATTAATTTATCTCGTAAATAGCCATCTGGTACACCGATATATTGAAGCATTTTCGAACTTAAATCATGAATATTTACAGTGGAATCTATAGCGTAATGATTAGCTTTTATTTCTTCTAATTGTTTTTGAAGTTGTTGCATGTAATCCCTCCTCTTTATTTAGAAAATTCTGTATTTTAATATTATGATAGAAACGGAGAATATACAAGAAATAAATGCCTTTCTTCAACAAATCAATCATGTATTGAGGATTTCAAAAAAACGATTAGAGACGAACAAAAAATGTTAGAAATAGGATTGATTAATGAAGTTTCTATAATGGAGGCATGAAATGAAGAGAAACACATGGATGTTGTGTGTGTACGTTTTATTTACTGTTTCTTTCGTGATATTAACAGCATGTACACGTAATGAGCAAACTGAGAATGAGCCGGTGAATATACAACAACAAACAGAAAAAGGTGTTATGGAAGGATACGTTATAGTGAAAAATACAACTGTATATTTCATTAGTAACAAAAAGTTCAAAACGAAAAAAGGGTTGCAGGAGTATGTGGAGCTACAACAACATTTGGATACCCCAGCGGACACGATTCTACATTTTGGTGATAAAAATGCATATAAACAGTTGAAATCAGGATATAAAATAAAAGTATGGTTTTCTAAGATACTTGAAAGTTACCCAGGGAAAATGACTGTTAATCAGTTTGAAATCGTAGAGAAAAATGGTATTTAAAAAAGGTAGCGTATTCGCTACCTTTTTTCTTATTTTACAAACTGTAATTCTTTTGGGAATTTCGTTAAAATTTCTGATCCGTCTTTCGTGATGTAGATATCATCTTCAATACGAACGCCACCTACGTTTGGTACGTAAATACCTGGTTCGATTGTGAAGACCATGCCTTCTTTTAATAGAGACTCGTTTCCTTCTTTTACATCTGGATATTCGTGTACGCTAATGCCAAGTCCATGACCAAGGCGGTGTGGGAAGAATTCTCCGTAACCTGCATCTGCGATGACAGAGCGAGCAGCATTGTCAATTTCGCCAAGTGTAACGCCTGGTTTACAAGCTTCAACCGCTTGTAATTGTCCTGCTAGTACAGTGTTGTAAATACGTGTTTGTTCTTCTGAAAGATCGCCAAATGCGACTGTACGTGTAATGTCAGAGCAATAACCGTCAATGATTACACCTAAGTCAAATAGTACGAAGTCACCGCGCTTCATTTTGTTTCCACCTGGGATACCGTGTGGCAAGGCAGAGTTTGCACCTGCTAATACCATTGTGTCAAAGGACATTTTATGTATACCTTTTTTCTTCATTTCATGTTCGATGATTGCTAACACTTCTAATTCGCTGCGATTTTCTTCAATTGCATTTACACCGATTTCAACAGCGTAGTCAGCCATGGAAGCTGCTTGACGTAAAATAGAAAGTTCTTTTTCGTCTTTAATTAAACGAAGTTCACGTACTTTCTCTTCAGCGGATTGGAAAGATGCTTTTGGGAATAATTTTGTTAATTCTTCATAGCGTTCTACATTTAAATGTTCTTTTTCAATTGCTACTCTATTTGCATCAATGCCGCGATCTTTAAGTGCTTTTGCAATCATATCCCATGGTTTGTCTGTATCGGTAAATCCGATAATTTCATGTGCCCAGCCAGCGTTTCTAGCTTGACCTTCTTCCATTTTAGGACAAATTAAAATTGGTTCTTTTTCTTGGAATACAAATAGACCGAGTAGTCTTTCGTGTGGTTCGCAATGGAAGTTTGTCATATAGAAGACGTTTGGTGTAGAAGTTAAAAATGCAGCTTCCACGTTCTGTTCTTGTAGCCATTGCATTAAGTTTTCTAATCTAGTATTCATAAATTCGCACCTCCGAGATTTTAATTACATATATAACTTTACATCGGATGAAAGTGTTATGACAAGCAAATCGCTGTTTGAAAAGACAGGAAATTGTGAAATCATGTAGAATAGAAGGTGTGAATGTGAATAAGGAGGAATGTAACAATGAAAGTATCTTATCACGGGCATTCAGTTGTAAAGATTGAAACGAATGGAAAGGTTATCTTAATTGATCCGTTTTTAACAGGTAATCCGAAAACAGATTTAAAGACTGAAGATGTTAAGGTAGACGCGATTATTTTATCGCACGGTCATGGTGATCATGTCGGTGATACAGTAGCACTTGCGAAGAAAAATAATGCAGTTGTTGTAGCGCCGTTTGAACTCGCAACATTTTTAGGGTGGCAAGGTGTAAATACACATCCGATGCATATCGGTGGTTCACATGTGCTTGATTTTGGAAAAGTGAAATTTACACAAGCATTCCATGGTTCTAGTTATATTGATGAAGAAAATAAGACGATTACATATACGGGAATGCCGGCTGGAATTTTATTTACGGCAGAAGAGAAAACGATTTATCATGCAGGGGATACTGCATTATTTTCTGATATGAAGTTAATTGGATCTCTTAACAAAATTGATGTAGCATTTTTACCAATTGGTGATAATTTTACAATGGGACCAGAGGATGCAGTGTTAGCTGCGGAATGGATTGGAGCAAAAACGGTTGTACCAATGCACTATAATACGTTCCCAGTTATTGAACAGGATCCGCATCTTTTTGTTCAAAAATTAACAAGTAGTACAGGTAAGGTATTAGAAGCTGGAGAAAGTATTACATTATAAAAAAAGAGACCCTTCATTTGAAAAGACAAGTGAAGGGTCTTTTATGTGTGTAAAATAGGTTTGAAAGTCGATGCTTGTTTTGGTGTTTCTTTTACTTTTGGTAATGTTTGTTCTGGTGCTTCATTTAATTCCATGGCAACTTTTTTGCCATCAACGAAAGCTAAAAATACAGCACCTACAACTTCTAAAAATTTTTTCATTTTCATTCGCTCCTTTGTTTGATTTCTTGTCTTTATTGTACATTTGAAATGATGGACAAACTATCGAATGAGATGACAATAGCATTACACTGTTGTAAGAATGTGACCGATGGAATGTAAGGATCATTTTGTTATAAAAAAAATAGTACAGATACATAAAAGTACAGTGTAACAGTTTCGGAAATATAGTATACTAAAAATACAACACATGAAGAATTTAGGGAAAAGAAAGTATGGTGAAACCATTTGGCTACCAAACATAATCAAATTTTAGAACATATTAATAGTCTGCCGGTAGGGCATAAAATTTCTGTGCGCCAAATTGCAAAAGATTTGAGTGTAAGTGAAGGAACGGCCTATCGTGCGATTAAAGATGCAGAGAATAAAGGGTATGTTAGTACAATTGAACGTGTCGGAACAATCCGAATTGAACAAAAGAAAAAGGAAAATATTGAAAAACTAACATATGCTGAAGTGGTTAATATCGTCGATGGCCAAGTGCTAGGCGGGAGAGAAGGATTACATAAAACATTAAATAAATTCGTGATTGGGGCCATGAAATTAGAAGCGATGATGCGCTATACAGAAGCTGGGAACTTGCTAATTATCGGTAACCGGACGAATGCGCATCAGTTGGCACTAGAAACAGGGGCAGCTGTATTAATTACAGGTGGATTTGATACAGAAGATCATGTGAAAAAATTAGCGGATGAATTAAAGTTGCCGATTATTTCAAGCAGCTATGATACGTTTACTGTGGCAACGCTTATTAACCGTGCCATTTATGATCAGCTTATTAAAAAAGAAATTGTACTTGTGGAAGATATTTTGACGCCAATTGAAGAAACGTTATATTTAAAACCTAGTGATAAAGTAGCGCAATGGCATGCGTATAATAAAGAAACAATGCATGGGCGTTATCCAATTGTAGATGAAAATAAAAAGGTATTAGGGATTGTTACTTCAAAAGATATGATTGGCATCGCAAAAGAAACACCAATTGAAAAAGTGATGACAAAACAGCCGATTACAGTGAATGGGAAAATGTCTGTTGCAGCGGCAGCGCGCATGATGGTATGGGAAGGGATTGAACTTCTTCCTGTTGTCGATGAAAGCAACCGATTGCAAGGGATTATTAGCCGTCAAGATGTACTTCAAGCATTGCAAATGATTCAACGTCAACCTCAAGTTGGAGAAACGATTGAGGATATCGTCACAAATCAATTTGTGACTCCGAAAGAAGCAAAGAACGAACACAGTTATCAATTTTCTGTGACACCACAAATGACGAGTTCATTTGGAACATTATCATATGGTGTATTTACAACCGTTGTCACAGAAGCAACAAATCGCGCCATCCGTGCGCAGAAAAAAAGTGATTCGATTGTCGAGAATTTAACAATTTATTTTGTAAAGCCGGTTCAAATTGACAATGTTGTTTCTGTACATCCAAAGGTGTTAGAAATCGGTCGTAAATTTGGAAAGGTAGATGTAGAAGTGCGTCACGGAGGAGAGGTTGTTGGGAAAGCGCTGTTAATGGTACAACTGATTGATCGATAAGTATGGAAAAAAGCTGAATGAAGAATCTCTTTTATGGTGAGATGTTCATTCAGCCGTTTTTTTATAAAAGTGTATGAATACAGTTAATAGTAATGAAATGGTGGGGAAGATTATATTCCATGAAGTAAAGGTGATAGGAGAATCGGGATAGTAATGTTTCGTATGCCAAATTTCATATAGAGCGTTTAGAATGAGCGTGATGATAGGAGCTAAGAAAATTTTCTTCATGATTAACGCATAAACCTAAACCATTGACGATAAAAGGAACAATGCACAATTACATAAGAAACGGGTTAATTTGGTTAATCCAAACGCTAACACCTCCCTTTATTTGGTAGTTCAATTGTAGTATAATTGAATTATCAGATAATTGATGTATATAAAGAAAAAAGGATGGTGTTCACTATGTCATCAGAGTTGCTCTTTTTTGGTGGTGTTGCATTGTTTTATTTTCTTGCCATGATACCTATTCAGTATCTTTACATTGAAGGACTAAATGAGCAAAAACAACAAACAAAGCTTTCACAACAAGAGTTGTATAAAAATATGTCTTTTGAAGAAGAACAATTACATTTTCACGTGCAAGGAAATCCTTTTAATATTTCACCTGCATTTGTTGCATATATGATTTTAAAAATAAAACAATGTAAAAAGCATCAGCATAAATGCTGATGCTTTTTACATTGTTTTATACGCTTCTGCTTCTTCGACTGCAAGAGGTGAGAAATGTTTATACTGACGGAATCCATTAAAAATACTAGCACCACCAAATAAGATAAATAACACGCCAACGATAATACGTGCGGTAGAGAGTTCTAAGAAAAATTGGTTTGCACCAAATAGCGCAACGAATACACCGAGCGCCATTGCGGATTTTCCAGCAAGCCATCCTTTTTCCATCGGACGATTTGTACGAAAATATTTTGTTTTATAGAAGAGATACAACATAAATGAGATGATAATACAAAAGACTAATACTGGCATGATATGATCCTCCGTTAGTTTGTATTTAGGTAAATTTAAAAATAAAACCCCATCGTTTTAGTTGGGAGAGTGTGTCCGCCCAAGCATAGAAGCGGTCAGTGCCTGTTTTAGCCCCATGCCGAGTGAAAACAAAGGGAGGGAATGAGTGGAGAATCCCTTTTGTTTTCATAGCCGAGACTGATATGGTGGGAAAATAAACTGGATAAAACTGAACTGAAACCCCATCGTTTTAGTTGGGAGAGAGGATCCGTTCATGCATAGAGGCGGTCAGATTCTGTTTCAGCCCCATGCTAAGTGAAAACAAAAAAACATTATCGAAACTTTCTAACTATTATTATAAAGCAATTGTCCACATGGATAAATTATTTTCAGTTATAATGAAGGATAAAGTGAGAAAATTGATTACAGAGGTAGAAATCAATAAAAAGGAGACTATACATATGCACGAACAAATTTTAACAGCGATTAAAGAGTTTGATACGATTATTATTCACCGTCATGTGCGCCCAGATCCAGATGCATTAGGTTCACAATGTGGGTTAGGAACCGTTCTTCAAGAATCGTTCCCAGAGAAAAAGATTTATATGGTTGGATACAATGAACCTTCTTTATCGTATTTACGAGTAATGGATGAAATTGATGATGAGACTTATGAAAATGCGCTTGTTATCGTTTGTGATACAGCGAACCAAGAGCGTGTTTGTGATCAGCGTTATACAAAAGGAAAGAAGCTTATTAAAATTGATCATCACCCAAATGAAGATCCATACGGGGACATTACGTGGGTTGATACGACATCAAGTTCTACAAGTGAGCTTATTTATGAGTTTTACTCTTACGGAAAAGATAAAGGTTTAACAATTTCAAAAGAAGCGGCTCGTCTTATTTTAGCTGGGATTGTTGGAGATACAGGTCGCTTCTTATTCCCAAATACATCAGCAAGAACACTTCGCTATGCAGGCGAGCTTGTAGAAATGGGAGTGGACTTTCCAGCGTTATATAACGAAATGTATAAAACGAAAGAGAAAATCGCTCGTTTAAATGGATTCATTTTACAAAACTTTACGATGACAGAGGAAGGTGCAGCTTATATTAAGTTGACAAAAGAAGTACTAGAAGAATTTGATGTACTTCCTTCAGAGGCATCTGGTGTTGTTGGAGCGCTTGGCAATATTGATGGATTAAAAGCTTGGGCTCTATTTCTAGAGGAGGAAGATGTGATTCGCGTTCGTCTTCGTTCAAAGGGACCGGTAATTAATAAATTAGCGATGCAGTATAACGGCGGAGGTCATCCGATGGCTTCTGGTGCGAAAGCATCTTCTTGGGAAGAAGCAGATCGTCTTTTCGCGGACTTGTGTGAGATCTGTAAATAAAACAAGTACTTCATGTGTTAAAAACAAGAAAAGTAGGGCTCAGAAGCTCTACTTTTCTTGTTTTATATTGATGCTAATTTCGAGCACAGTATCAAAGGAAATTGTTTCGATTTTAAAGCGGTAGCTTCGGTCATAATGTTTGTATACTTTATTTTCAATTGTTTTTATTAACAATTCTTTGTTTTTTGCTACGCTTTGAACGTTTTTTGTTACGAGGTGCTGGAGGTCTTCTTGAAGAGAAGTAATCATATTTTCAAGAGTAACACGGTCTAAATCGTATTTATCATGATTCGGAATCTCAATTTTAATTTCTTGGATCGTTAAAAGGCTTTTATTTTCCTCATTTAATTTAGTACGATCTTCCGTAAGAACATGAAGATTCTTTTTTAGCCTTGTAATTTCCGTTTCCTGAAACACAATTTTTTTTGCATAATCTTCTTGAAAAACGCCGTATATGTACAAAAAAATAAACCAACTCAAAATCCCTCCAACGGCAGCGCCACCTAAAAATAAATACCACTTTTTAGCTATTGTAGCGCTTGGAACCCTCATACATGATCCTGCGTAATCCATTTAATAATAATAAGGCCGGTTTGCATGCCGCCTGTTGCGAAAAAAATAAGTAAAATTTGTTTCACAATATCTTTTGTGGCACCTTCGAAAAAGGTTCGTTCAAAGCTATAAAATGTATCAAAAGTTCCGCCAATTGCTGCAACGAGTGCCCAAATACGTAAGTTTTCTGCGAATTGTTTTATGGCAGTAAGAGCTGGTTTTCCAACAAGAAATGCTCCAATTCCTCCGATTAAAGAACCACCAAGCATTACTCCAAATGCAATAAAGTAAGTTGTAATGAGAAGAGAGAAAAAAGTTTGTCTTACATCCATCGTCATTCCCCTTTCTCCTCCATGTATATGGACAAAGTATAAGAAGTATGTTTTGATTTCCGCTTTCTTCATCACCTATAATGAAAGTAGTCAAATAGATAAAGAGAGGGTACAACAGTGAAGTTTGTGCATTTACAATGTCAAACCGTTTATAGTTTGTTAAAAAGTGCTTGTAAAATTGATGAACTTGTAAGCCGTGCGAAAGAGCTGGGATTTTCATCACTTGCAATAACAGATGAAAATGTGATGTACGGAGTGATTCCATTTTATAAAGCATGTAAGAAGAATGGCGTGCGGCCAATTATCGGATTAACAGCCTCTGTTTTTAGTGAGGAAGAAGAGCAATCCTATCCGCTTGTACTGTTAGCAGAAAATGAGATAGGATACCAAAACTTATTGAAAATTTCTAGTACCATCATGACTAAGTCTAAAGACGGGATTCCGAAAAAGTGGCTTTCTCATTATGCAAAAGGGTTGATTGCGATTTCTCCAGGAAAAGATGGGGAAATTGAACAGTTATTGTTACAAGGAAGAGACGAGATTGCTGAAGAAGTAGCTCGTGCGTATCAAAATATGTTTGGAAGTTTTTATATGAGTTTGCAGCATCACGCAATTCAGGATGAACTATTCTTGCAAGAAAAATTACCACAATTTGCAAACGAAATAAACATTCCAGTCGTTGCGACAAATGATGTTCGTTATGTGAACCAAAGCGATGCGCTTGTGCAGGAATGCTTGCTATCTGTTCAGAGCGGAACAAAGATGACTGATCCAGACAGACCAAGGCTAAAAACAGATCAGTATTATTTAAAATCATCGGCTGAAATGGAAGCTTTATTTTCTCATGCAGAAGAAGCCCTTCAAAATACAGTTCGTATAGCTGAATGTTGCCACGTAGAAATTCCTTTCCACGTCAATCAATTGCCAAAGTTTCCTGTTCCATCTAACGAAACATCAGATGCTTATTTGCGCCGCATTTGTGAAGAGGGGCTAAATAAGCGATATGGAGCGATTCAAGATGTACATAGGAAACGTTTGAATCATGAACTTGAAGTTATCTCTCGCATGGGATTTAGTGATTATTTTCTCATTGTTTGGGACTTTATGAAATACGGACATGAGCATGGTATTTTAACAGGACCGGGCCGTGGCTCAGCAGCAGGTTCTCTTGTTTCTTATGTGTTAGAAATTACAGATATCGATCCAATTGAGTACAACTTGCTTTTTGAACGATTTCTAAATCCTGAACGTGTTACTCTTCCAGATATTGACATTGATTTTCCGGACATTAGACGTGATGAGATGATTCGTTATGTAAAAGATAAATATGGTCAACTTCGCGTTGCCCAAATTGTTACGTTCGGAACGCTTGCTGCAAAAGCAGCGATTCGGGATATCGCCCGCGTAATGGGGCTTCCGCCGAGAGATATTGACATATTTTCGAAACTGATTCCATCAAGGATTGGGATTACATTAAAAGAAGCACATGAAGAATCCGGGTCCCTTCGTGAATTTGTACAAGGAAATCTCTTGCATGAGCGTGTTTTTGAAATTGCGAAGCGTGTAGAAGGTTTACCACGTCATACGTCTATTCATGCAGCAGGAGTCATTATGAGTCAGGAGCCATTAACGGGAAGTGTTGCGATTCAAGAAGGACATAACGATGTATATGTAACGCAATATCCAGCAGAAGTGTTAGAAGAACTTGGTCTGTTAAAAATGGACTTCTTAGGCTTACGTAATTTAACGTTACTGGAAAATATTCTTACATTTATTGTGAACAAAACAGGTAAACAAATTGATATACGGAATTTACCTCTTCAAGATGAAAAGACATTTCAATTACTAGGAAGAGGAGATACAACAGGTGTATTCCAGCTCGAATCTGGGGGGATGCGGAATGTACTCCGCAGTTTAAAACCAAATGAGTTTGAAGATATTGTTGCCGTCAACGCTTTATATCGTCCAGGGCCAATGGAACAAATCCCAACCTTTATTGAGTCAAAGCATGGGAAGCGTCAAATTCATTATTTACATTCAGATTTAAAGCCAATTTTAAAAAGCACATATGGCGTTATTGTATACCAAGAACAGATTATGCAAATTGCTTCGCAGTTAGCGGGATTTTCACTCGGAGAAGCCGATTTGCTCCGCCGTGCAGTGAGTAAGAAAAACCGTGAGATTTTAGATCAAGAACGAAAGCATTTTGTACAAGGGTGTTTACGAAATGGATACGATGAAACATCTGCAGAACAAATTTATGATTTAATTGTTAGATTTGCAAATTACGGTTTTAACCGAAGCCATGCTGTAGCGTACAGTATGATTGGATATCAGCTCGCTTATTTAAAAGCGAATTATCCTTTAGAGTTTATGACGGCACTCTTATCCAGTGCGATAGGTAACGAAGATAAGATTGTGCAATATATACGTGAAACGAAGCGCAAAGGTTTTCATGTTTTACCGCCGTCTCTTCATAGAAGTAGTTATAATTTCCAAATAGAAGGGAATGCAATTCGCTATAGTTTACTTTCGATTCGAAATATCGGGATGGCTACAGTGAATGCGGTGATCGAGGAAAGAGAAAGAAATCCATTTCAAGATTTATTTGAGTTTTGTCTTCGTATGCCAGCAAAGTTTGTTACGGAGCGTAATTTAGAGGCATTTGTTTGGGCTGGCTGTTTCGATGATTTTCAAGTTTCGAGAACAACTTTGTTTAACAGTATTAAGGGTGCTTTAGAGTATGCAAGCCTTGCGCGTGAATTGGGGGAAGAAAGTGTCCCGAAATCAGTATACGTACAAGGAGAAGAGCTATCTTTTATTGAACAATTAAATAATGAGAAAGAAGCGCTTGGCTTTTATTTATCCAGTTATCCAACGGCGCAGTATGCAAAGCTTGTAAAAGAACTAGAAATTCCGTCTCTTGCGCAAGCGATGAGGCAAAAGCGAAACGTACAGCGTGCGATTGTTTATGTAACAGGTGTAAAAGTCATTCGGACGAAAAAATTGCAAAAAATGGCGTTCGTCACTTTTTGTGATCAAAATGATGAAATGGAAGCGGTTGTCTTTCCGGAGACGTATATTCATTTTTCGGAGAGGTTAAAAGAAGGTGAAATTGTTTTAGTGGAAGGGACGATTGAACAACGAAATCATAAATTGCAATGGATTGTGAACGGTCTTTATCCATTAGAACAAATGGATGTTTACAATGAAATGAAAGAAGCATCGATTTATGTAAAACTACCGTCGCAGTATGAAAAGAAGTTGTTAAATCAAGTTACAAAAATATTGTTTCACTATTCAGGTTTTGCGAAAGTACTAATTTATTATGAAAAGGAACATAAAATGGTACAATTATCTCGTAGTTTGTCAATTCATCCAAGTGAAGAATGTTTAGGAGCACTTCGCGAAATAGTCGGTGAGGAAAATGTTGTAGTGAAAATATAATGGACAATTTCCCTATAGTTCGATTATTATAGTAATAGTGTTCGTGGTCAGACCACTTGGAGAGAATGATATCAGCAAGAATAATTTGAGGAGAGTGGATAGTTTGTCAACACTTCGTGAAGAAGCACTTCACATGCATAAAGTGCATCAAGGAAAATTAGAAACTGTATCAAAAGTAAAAGTAGAAAATGCTAAAGACTTAAGTCTTGCGTATTCTCCAGGGGTTGCAGAACCTTGTAAAGAAATTTATGACGATAAAAGTAAGGTATATGAATATACAATGAAGGGAAACATGGTAGCAGTTGTGACGGACGGAACAGCTGTACTTGGTCTTGGTAATATCGGACCAGAAGCATCTCTTCCAGTAATGGAAGGTAAAGCTGTATTATTCAAAAGCTTTGCTGGCGTAGATGCATTCCCTATTGCTTTAAATACAAACGATGTAGATAAAATTGTTGAAACTGTAAAATTAATGGAGCCGACATTTGGCGGTGTAAACTTAGAGGATATTGCAGCACCCAACTGCTTTATCATTGAAGAACGTTTGAAAAAAGAAACAAATATTCCTGTATTCCATGATGATCAACACGGAACAGCTATCGTAACAGTAGCAGGTCTTGTAAACGCACTTAAGCTAGTTGAAAAGAAAATGTCTGACATTAAAGTTGTAGCAAATGGTGCAGGTGCAGCAGGTATTGCAATCATTAAACTTTTATATCGCTATGGTGTACGCGACATTATTATGTGTGACCGAAAAGGTGCGATTTATGAAGGTCGCCCTGTTGGTATGAACCCGGTGAAAGATGAAGTTGCAAAATATACGAATAAAAATCGTGTAGAAGGTTCATTAGCGGATGTTCTGCAAGGCGCGGATGTATTTATCGGTGTATCTGTAGCGGGTGCATTGACTGAGGAAATGGTTCGTACAATGAATGACGATGCAATTATTTTTGCAATGGCAAACCCAGTTCCAGAAATTATGCCGGAACTGGCAAAAGCAGCAGGAGCAGCTGTTGTTGGAACTGGTCGTTCTGACTTCCCGAACCAAGTAAATAATGTACTAGCGTTCCCTGGTATTTTCCGTGGTGCACTTGATGTACATGCTACGCAAATCAATGAAGAAATGAAAATGGCAGCTGTACAAGCCATTGCAGAGCTTGTAGCGGCAGATGAGCTAAATGCAGACTATATCATTCCAGCTCCGTTTGACGCGCGTGTAGCGCCTCAGGTGGCGGCTTATGTTGCAAAAGCTGCGATGGAGACAGGAGTAGCTCGCCGTCAAGTAGATCCAAATGAAATCGCTGAGAAAACAAAAAATTTAGCGTTGATTGGTAAAGAGTAAGCGAGGAATTTCTATTGACATCATCAAATACAAAAGTATATCTCGAAATTGTAAAGAAAATCCGTTCCATTATGGAAGAGGATGGTTTAGTCGCAGGTGATCGTTTACCATCTGAGCGCGAGTTAAGTGCTCGTTTAAACGTTGGGCGTTCATCTGTACGGGAAGCATTGCGAGCTTTAGAACTCGTAGGATTAATTGAAACAAGACGCGGTGAAGGAACGTTTATTCGAAACTTCTATGACAATGGTCTTGTTCAATTAATCGCACCATTTTTATTACAAGATGAGAAAACAATTCGTGATTTGTTACAGACGAAACGCTTGCTTGAAAAAGATGTTATTCGAATCGTATGTGATTTACCGAAAGAAACGTTTTCTAGTGTATTAGGTATGTTGAAACAAGTTCTTAAAAAGGACGAAAGTTCAATTCAGGAGTTTCATCAAATGTTTTTCAAAACACTTATTGAACGAGTGGACAATTATTTACTATATCGAATTTGGAGAATTGTAAATGATTACGTTGCGACTCTTTCTTATGAAATTTCACTAGAATCTATAGAAATCTATAGAAAGCTTTATGAAGTGTTATACGCGAAAAAAGAAGAAGAGGCGCTAAAAATTTATGATGAACTAATGGAAAACATACAGTTTCACTCGTAATGTATAAAATTTGTCGAAATGACCATGACACGTTATGACAAACAATCTATCGCATAGCGGTTAAAGTTAAACGTAAAGAGAGAGGTTATGAGTGCGTGTTCAAAAAAAGAGGATAAAGAGAGCTGAGTAGCTATCTTGACCGGACTGTTTGAACATCCTCTATTAGACAGATTGAGAAGACAAGGCTAACATCGATCTTTGGTGTTAGCCACATTTTCTTCCTAACCTTAGCTCTCAACAAAGGGGGTCAAATTGTGCTAAGAGATTTATTCGTAAAAAAGAAAAAGTACGCTGCAATTCCTTCAGAACAAGTACGAAGAGATGTACCGGACGGTGTTATGACAAAATGTCCGAAATGTAAGAAAATCATGTATACAAAAGAGCTTCTTAAAAATTTAAAAGTATGTGTAAACTGTGGCTATCATCATCCTATGAATGCATGGGAACGCCTTGATAGTGTATTGGACGAAGATTCATTTCGTGAGTATGACAAAGAGATGGTTTCGTTAAATCCACTTGGGTTCCCAAATTATGAAGAAAAATTAGAGAGTGATCGCAAGAAAACAGAATTAAATGAAGCAGTTGTGACAGGTGAAGGAACAATTGATGAAATGCTTGTTGTGATTGCAGTAATGGATTCTCGCTTTCGAATGGGCAGCATGGGCTCTGTTGTAGGAGAAAAAATTGCACGTGCAGTTGAAAAAGCATACGAATTACAAGTTCCATTTATTATCTTTACTGCATCGGGCGGTGCGCGTATGCAAGAAGGTATTTTAAGCTTAATGCAAATGGCAAAAACGAGCGTAGCTTTGAAAAAGCATAGCAATGCTGGAGGATTATTTATTTCTGTTATGACTCATCCGACGACAGGCGGTGTTTCAGCGAGTTTCGCTTCACTTGGTGACTATAATCTTGCAGAGCCAGGTGCACTTATCGGCTTTGCTGGTAGACGTGTAATTGAACAAACAGTGCGTGAGAAGTTGCCAGAAGACTTTCAAACGGCAGAATTTTTACTAGAGCACGGTCAATTGGATGCGGTTGTGCATCGCGATGATATGAGAGAGTCGCTCCGTAAGATTTTAGAAGTTCATCAAGGAGGGGAAACGGCTGTATGGCAGAGCTAGAATTTGAAAAACCAGTTGTTGAGCTAAGAAATAAGATTCGTGAACTGAAAGACTATACGAAAAACACCCAGATGGACTTCAGCGAGGAGATTCGTATTTTGGAAGACAAGCTAGAAAATTTAGAGGAAGAAATATACGGCAATATGAAAGTATGGGACCGCGTTCAAATTGCTCGTCATGCAGAACGACCGACAACGCTCGATTATATTGAGCACTTATTTACTGATTTTTTTGAATGTCATGGAGATCGTCTATATGGCGATGATGCAGCGATTGTCGGCGGCATAGCGAAATATGATGGCATGCCTGTAACAGTAATTGGGCACCAGCGCGGGAAAGATACGAAAGAAAATATTCGTCGTAATTTTGGAATGCCTCATCCAGAAGGATATCGAAAGGCGCTACGTTTAATGAAGCAAGCGGAGAAATTTAATCGTCCAATCATCTGCTTCATTGATACGAAAGGTGCTTATCCTGGGAAGGCTGCTGAAGAACGTGGGCAAAGTGAAGCAATTGCACGTAATTTATTCGAAATGGCAGGGCTTACTGTACCTGTGATTTGCATTGTTATCGGTGAAGGTGGCAGTGGTGGTGCGTTAGGTCTTGGAGTAGGAGATTACATTCATATGCTAGAAAATTCCACTTATTCTGTTATTACACCAGAGGGAGCGGCAGCGATTCTTTGGAAAGATGCAGGAAAAGCGAAAGAAGCTGCAGAAGCGATGAAAATCACGGCGGTGGATTTGAAAGAATTAGGTGTAATTGACGAAATTATTCCAGAAGCACGCGGCGGTGCGCATCGTAATATTTTAAAGCAATCAGAAAACATTGACTTAATGTTGAAAAAAACATTTGGGCAATTAAACGGTATTTCGAAAGATGAATTAATCGAAAAACGTTATGAAAAATATATGAAAATTGGGCAAGTTTCGTTTTCAAACGCTTCCATTTGGATAAAATAAGAAAAGCGTGCGTTCCATTTCGCGAATGCACGTTTTTATTGTGAAAAGACACATCTTCTCCATTGTATTTTTATATTTCTTCATGTTATTTTATTATAAGGTAAATAATCTTTATGAGGTGAGTACAAATGAAACGTATTGGTGTATTAACAAGTGGTGGAGATTCACCTGGTATGAATGCTGCCATTCGTGCAGTTGTTCGTAAAGCGATTTTCCATGATATAGAAGTATATGGTATCTATCATGGATACGCTGGATTAATTTCTGGTCACATTGAAAAATTAGAACTTGGTTCTGTTGGCGATATTATCCACCGCGGTGGTACAAAATTATATACAGCAAGATGTCCTGAGTTTAAAGACCCAGAAGTACGACTAAAAGGTATCGAGCAATTAAAGAAATTTGGCATTGAAGGACTTGTTGTTATTGGTGGAGACGGTTCTTACCAAGGTGCTAAAAAATTAACAGAGCAAGGATTCCCATGTGTCGGTGTACCAGGTACAATTGATAATGATATTCCTGGGACAGACTTCACAATTGGTTTCGATACAGCATTAAACACTGTTATTGATGCAATTGATAAAATTCGTGATACAGCTACATCTCATGAACGTACATATGTTATCGAAGTAATGGGGCGTCACGCTGGTGATATCGCATTATGGGCTGGTTTAGCAGATGGCGCAGAAACAATCTTAATTCCAGAAGAAGAGTATGACATGGAAGATGTTATTGCTCGTTTAAAACGTGGTAGTGAGCGTGGAAAGAAACATAGTATTATCGTTGTAGCAGAAGGTGTTGGAAGCGCGATTGACATCGGTAAACACATTGAAGAAGCAACAAACTTTGATACTCGTGTAACTGTATTAGGTCACGTACAACGTGGTGGATCACCAAGTGCACAAGATCGTGTATTAGCAAGCCGTCTTGGCGCTAGAGCAGTTGAACTGTTGATTGAAGGTAGAGGTGGACGCTGCGTTGGTATCCAAAATAACAAACTTGTTGATCATGACATTATCGAAGCGTTAGATCAAAAGCATACGATTGATAAAGATATGTATCAATTATCTAAAGAATTATCCATCTAATCGGCGTAATATCGAATATTTGGGAACGGTTTCATAATTTTCGGAGGTGCAATATGCGTAAAACTAAAATTGTATGTACTATAGGTCCTGCTAGTGAAAGTATTGAGAAATTAGAGCAATTAATCGAAGCGGGTATGAATGTTGCTCGTTTAAACTTCTCTCATGGTAGCCATGAAGAGCACGGAGCACGTATCAAAAACATTCGTGAAGCTTCAAAGAAAACTGGTAAAACAGTTGCGATCTTACTTGATACAAAAGGTCCAGAAATCCGTACACATGACTTCGTAGACGGACAAGCTGAGCTTGTAACAGGTGCAGAAGTAGTTCTCTCTACTGAGCAAGTATTAGGAACTGCAGAAAAGTTCTCTGTATCTTATGCTGGTCTTTATGAGGATGTAGACCCAGGTTCTCGTATTCTAATCGATGACGGCCTTATCGAACTAGAAGTAATCGAGAAAGCTGACGGAAACATCCGTACAAAAGTATTGAACAGCGGAACTGTGAAAAATAAAAAAGGTGTTAACGTACCAAACGTAAGCATTAAGCTTCCTGGTATCACTGAAAAAGACGTAAAAGATATCGTCTTCGGTATCGAGCAAAAAGTTGATTTCATCGCGGCATCTTTCGTTCGTAAAGCAGCTGACGTGTTAGAAATCCGTGAATTGTTAGAAGCGCATAATGCACAATTCATTCAAATCGTACCAAAAATTGAAAACCAAGAAGGTATCGATAACATCGATTCTATCTTAGAAGTTTCTGACGGTTTAATGGTAGCTCGTGGTGACATGGGTGTAGAAATTCCACCAGAAGAAGTGCCGCTAGTACAAAAACGTCTAATCAAAAAATGTAACGTATTAGGTAAACCGGTTATTACTGCAACACAAATGTTAGATTCTATGCAACGTAACCCACGTCCAACTCGTGCGGAAGCAAGTGACGTAGCGAACGCAATCTTTGATGGTACAGATGCAATCATGCTTTCTGGTGAAACTGCAGCGGGACAATACCCAGTAGAAGCAGTAACAATGATGGCGAACATCGCAGTACGTGTTGAAAAATCATTGCAATACGAAGATATGTTCAAAAAGCGTATTAAAGAGTTCGCTCCAACAATTACAGATGCAATTAGTCAATCTGTTGCACACACAGCGCTTGCTCTTGATGTAGCTGCAATCGTAGCTCCAACAGAAAGTGGATATACTGCAAAAATGATCTCTAAATATCGTCCAAAATCTCCAATCGTAGCTGTAACAACTGACGAGCAAGTAGGCCGTCGTCTTGCACTTGTTTGGGGTGTACAAGCGTTTATGGCTGAAAAACGTGCAGCATCTACTGATGAAATGTTAGATACTGCAATTCAAACAGGTATGAATGCAGGTCTAATCGGACTTGGAGATACAGTTGTAATTACTGCTGGTGTACCAGTTGCTGAAACTGGCACAACAAACTTAATGAAAATCCATGTTGTTGGTGAAGAAATCGCTAAAGGACAAGGGATTGGTCGCAAAGCTGCAAAAGGTAAAGTAGTTGTAGCGAAAACAGCTGCAGAAGCTGTAGCGAACGTAACAGAAGGTGACATCCTTGTTACAACAAGCACTGATAAAGATATGATTCCTGCAATTGAAAAAGCTGCAGCTCTAGTTGTAGAAGAAGGTGGCTTAACAAGCCATGCGGCTGTTGTAGGTGTATCAATCGGTATCCCGGTTATCGTTGGTGTAAACGGTGTAACAACGACTTTAAAAAATGGCCAAGAAGTAACAGTTGATGCAGCGCGCGGAATTGTTTATAATGGACATGCGGAAGTGCTATAAGAAGTAATATGGAGAGAAGGATCGGAGTCCTTCTCTTTTTTTTGCAATTTAAATACAAAAACCATTCTGAAAAAAGAAATCTTCGGTAGTGGGAAAGGGATTTCATTTTTTGTTGGATGTTTTGTGGGTTGTTTTGAGGGTGTGAGGAAATCGAGAGAGTCTAATTAGGCTGTTGGGTAGCATGAGTATCTTACTTCCTGTAAATAGTATGATGAAGGAGGATGAGGGAATGAAGTGGCTTCTTTTTCTTTTAATTTTAATCCCTGCTGTTGAAATAACGGTATTAATTGGATCTAGTCATTTAATTGGTATGTGGCCGACGTTTGCTATGATCGTGTTTACAGGTGTACTTGGCGCTTATTTAGCAAAACGACAAGGGCTTATAGTATTAAAGGAGATTCAATTTCGGTTAAATAGAGGTGAAATGCCAGGAGATGCTGTATTAGATGGTATTTTTGTTTTTATAGGTGGACTTCTTCTTTTGACACCAGGATATGTGACGGATGTAATCGGGTTTATTTTTATATTTTCGGTAACACGACAGCCGTTTAAGTTCATGATGATTAAATGGTTAGAGCGGAAAATAAGAAGAAACACGACAATTATTGTACAAAAATAACACTTGAAACAGAAATGTTTTAAGTGTTATTTTTTTGTCGAAATATAAAGTGTATATTTATTCATTTGTAGAAAAAGGAAGAAAAGGGATTGATATTTATGTTGAAAATAGAATAAAAATACAAAGGTATTCTCGGTTGTATTATTTTATGCAAAAAGCAAGGGAATCCCCCATTTATTATAGGGAATTCCCTTGCTTATTTTATTGCGAACAACGACTATTGTGGGAAATTTATTTTAATGGTGTGCCTTTAATAAACTTCCATAAATCATGAAATACATGAGCTTTGTGCAATGTGTTTAATAATACTAATGTAACTGGGCCAATAATTAATCCTAAGAAACCATATAGCTTAAACCCAACGAATAACGCAATAAGTGTTGGTAATGGATCGAGTCCGATGTTGGAGGATAACACTTTCGGTTCCATAATTTGTCTTTGAACAATGACAACAATATATAAAATAAGTAGACCAATTGTGAAAGCTGTGTCCCCTGTGAAAAATACATATATAATCCAAGGAACAAAGACTGCTCCCGTTCCTAAATAAGGAAGTAAGTCTACAATTCCTGTAATGATTGCGATTGTGATGGCGTATGGTACGCGCAAAATTAATAGTCCAATTAGTACGATGACGGTGGTCATAGATACAAGTGTGAGTTGTGCTTTTACAAATCCAAATAATGCTTTTCGTAAATCAACAAAAATAGTCTTTCCGTATCCGTGTATGCGATTTGGAAGTAGTCGCTTTACTTTATGAGCGAGTGTATGCCAATCAAAACTAATAAAGAAAGTCGCTAATAGGATGAAGACGAGGACTGTTAAAGTTGTTGGGAGTGCACTGATGAAATTTGTTAATCCACTTATAATGGCGGTTAACAGCTCTTTCATTTGCTTTGTTGCTTCCGTTCCTAGATTTTGAATGTTTTGTGTAATTGTATATTGTTGTGATTCACCAAGATGATTAAATTTAGAAATTAAATCATCATATAAAGGCATAATATTATTGAGTGCAAATTGCTGTGCATACTGTACAATTGCTGGAAACTTTTCTGTGACGATTTGTAGTAAGTAAGTTGTGGCGGAAATCGCTTCTGTCACAAGATATGTAACAAGTCCGACGATGGCACCGAACACGAGAATTAAGCTGACGAGTACCGCTAGGGCACGAGGGAATTGTAGTTTTTGATTGAGAAAATTTACGACTGGATTAATCAAATAAGCAAAAGCTAATGCGATGATAAAAGGGTATATAAGACCTGAAACATACAAAAGCGCATAAAACCCAATTGTTGTTGCTAAAATGACAAATATAAGTCGCAATACGATATACAGTGAGTTTCGATTCAAAGGTGCTTACCTCCCATTCCAAATTGTATTTATGTTATAGTGGAATGATGGATTTATCCTGCTATTCACGGGCAGTATGAATTACTTCAAGGTGCGAAGTAATCGGCGCGTAAAAGCTTGACGGTGAAGGCTAATCAATAGTAAATGCTTTCTCTGTACTGATTGACGAGAGCTTCACTTTACCTACTTTGTATTTTACCGGTTTCTTATAAGAAAAGAAAGAAGTGTGCTTTTCTTTCTCGGTAAATATAAAAACAACTTATTTTGGTCTCGTTTAGAGCGTTTAAGGTCTGCTGTATCATCTATATTGATTGATGAATACTCTTGCCTATATCGTGTATAACGATATGTTTAACAGCGATTTACTTTGTAAACAGGTTCATTATTTTCAGAAAGGAAGTGTAATCATGATTAGTCAATCAACGTTATTTTTATTCATACTACTTATTATTGGACTTATTGCTAAAAATCAATCGCTCACTGTAGCGGTTGGCGTTTTATTTTTATTAAAGTGGACGTTTCTAGGAGAAAAAATTCTTCCATATTTACAAACGAAAGGAATTAATCTTGGTGTAACGGTTATTACGATTGCGGTTCTTGTTCCGATCGCTACGGGTGAAATTGGATTTAAGCAGCTTGGTGAAGCAGCTAAATCGTATTATGCATGGATTGCACTCGCTTCAGGGATAGCGGTTGCTTTGTTAGCAAAGGGTGGTGTGCAGTTATTAACGAACGATCCTCATATTACAACTGCGCTTGTATTTGGAACAATTATTGCAGTTGCATTATTTAATGGAGTTGCTGTAGGGCCATTAATTGGAGCTGGAATTGCCTATGCTGTGATGAACATTATACAGATGTTTAAGTGAAAAATTTTATAGTAATATAAAATTTTTGAATTCTTTCCATTCACAAAAGTCAGATAATTGTTTATAATAGAATTAGAAACATGTAAAGGCTACATAGCAACGAAGACTTACACCAGATAAAATAAAAACAACATAAAATAATTTTCTGCTGACATTGTTTTATGTTGTTTTTATCATAAACTCTTCGAAACTAGTTTTCCTCACCATCTATTGTTCTAAGCGTGAGGATTCGGAGAGAAACTCACGCTCATGCTTTGATAAAGCAATGGAACAACGAGATGGGAACACCACAACAAATTTGCATGATCGTGCATTTTGCTTGCCTAAAGAGTGAACGGGCGTTCATAATTTAGGAGGGAAGCAAACAGATATAAGGGAGCAAGGTTGGGAGAATTTTCAGGAAAAGGAGAGAATGTCATGACTGTTATTCGAGGATTAGAAGGGGTAGTAGCAACAACATCATCTGTGAGTTCTATTATTGATGATACATTAACGTATGTTGGGTATAATATTGATGATTTAGCGGAAAATGCTACGTTTGAAGAAGTGGTATATTTATTATGGCACCGTAAACTTCCTAATGAAGAGGAATTAAATAAGTTAAAAGAAATTCTATCTGAATATTCTAAAGTTCCAAGTGAGATTTTATCATATTTAAAACAAGTAGATTTAAAGATTGCACATCCGATGTCTGTTTTACGAACTGCGATTTCCATGTTATCATTATACGATGAGAGCGCTGAATTAATGGATGAGAAGTCCAATTATTTGAAAGCGGTTAAATTACAGGCTCAAGTAGGGACTCTTGTTGCAGCGTATGCAAGAATTCGTAAAGGTTTAGAAGTGGTTGAGCCACGAAAAGATTTATCATTAGCTGCAAACTTTATTTATATGTTAAATAACCGCGAACCAAATGAAGTGGAAATTGAAGCTTTTGATAAAGCTCTTGTACTTCATGCGGATCATGAATTAAATGCTTCTACATTTACAGCTCGCGTTTGCGTTGCGACACTTTCAGACGTATATTCTGGTATTACAGCAGCGATTGGTGCTTTAAAAGGACCTCTTCACGGCGGAGCGAATGAAAATGTAATGAAGATGTTAAAAGAAATTGGCGAAGAAGAAAATGTAGAATCCTATATTAATAACGCACTTCAAAATAAGGTGAAAATTATGGGATTTGGCCATCGCGTATATGAGCACGGTGATCCTCGCGCGAAACATTTACGTGAAATGTCTAAGAAATTATGCGTGCTTTTAGGGGAAGAAAAATGGTATAATATGTCTATCAAAATCGAAGACATTGTCACAAAAGAAAAAGGTCTTCCACCAAATGTCGATTTCTATTCTGCTTCTGTTTACCATTGTTTAGGAATTGATCATGATTTATTTACACCAATCTTTGCAATCAGTCGTATGTCAGGTTGGTTAGCTCATATTCTAGAACAATATGAAAATAACCGCTTAATTCGTCCGCGTGCTGATTATAATGGACCAACGCACCAACGCTATGTTCCATTAGCACAACGATAAGTTAAAAACACTATTTAGATAGTGTAAATACGCTTTCAAAAATCTGATTTTTTTGCAAAGATATAATGATTGGAATATTTTAATTTGACTAACGGTTTGAACTGAGGGTTTTATTCCCTCAGTTTCACACATATGAAATTTCAAACATGGGGGTTATCACAGTGACGACAGGAGAAAAAATTACTGTAACGAATGGTGTTATGAATGTACCAAACAATCCGATTATTCCTTTTATTGAAGGTGATGGAATTGGACCAGATATTTGGGCGGCAGCATCTCGTGTATTAGAAGCAGCTGTTGAAAAAGCTTATGATGGTGAGAAGAAAATCGTTTGGAAAGAAGTGCTTGCAGGGGAAAAAGCATTCAACCAAACAGGTGAATGGTTACCAGAAGAGACGTTAAATGAAATTCGCGAATATTTAATCGCGATTAAAGGCCCACTTACAACGCCTGTTGGTGGCGGCATTCGTTCTCTAAACGTAGCGCTTCGTCAAGAGTTAGACTTATACGTATGTTTACGTCCAGTTCGTTATTTTGAAGGTGTTCCTTCACCTGTAAAACGTCCGGAAGATACTGATATGGTGATTTTCCGTGAAAATACAGAAGACATTTATGCTGGTATTGAATATGCACAAGGATCTCCAGAAGCACAAAAAGTGCTTGAGTTCTTAAAAGAAACAATGGGTGTAAACAAAATTCGCTTCCCAGAAACATCAGGGATTGGTATTAAACCAATTTCAGAAGAAGGAACAAAGCGTCTTGTTCGTGCTGCAATTCAATATGCAATTAACGAAAAACGCTCTTCTGTTACATTAGTTCATAAAGGAAACATTATGAAATTTACAGAAGGTGCTTTCAAAAACTGGGGTTATGAAGTTGCGGAACAAGAATTCGGCGATAAAGTATTCACTTGGTCTGAATATGACCGTATTGTTGAAAAAGATGGTAAAGATGCAGCGAATAAAGCGATGACAGAGGCTGAAGCAGCTGGTAAAATCATTGTTAAAGATTCTATTGCAGATATCTTCTTACAACAAATTTTAACACGTCCACGTGAGTTTGATGTTGTTGCAACAATGAACTTAAATGGTGATTATATTTCTGATGCACTTGCAGCACAAGTAGGTGGCATTGGTATTGCACCTGGTGCAAACATTAACTATGTTACTGGACATGCTATTTTTGAAGCGACACATGGTACAGCTCCAAAATATGCAGGTTTAGATAAAGTAAATCCATCTTCTGTTCTTCTTTCAGGAGTATTATTATTAGAGCATTTAGGATGGAATGAAGCTGCGAAATTAGTAACTGCTTCAGTAGAAAAAACAATTGCTTCAAAAGTGGTAACATATGACTTCGCACGTCTTATGGATGGCGCAACTGAAGTGAAATGTTCCGAATTTGCTGATGCCCTTATTAACAATATGGACTTAGCGGTAATCAAAAACGCATAATTCAAAGTGGGGGAGAAATTATGACAATCAAACGCAAAAAAGTATCAGTCATCGGTGCAGGATTTACCGGAGCAACAACAGCGTTTTTATTAGCTCAAAAAGAGCTTGCAGATGTTGTATTAGTGGACATTCCACAACTGGAGAATCCAACAAAAGGGAAAGCGTTAGATATGTTAGAAGCAAGCCCTGTACAAGGTTTTGATGCTAACATTATCGGCACATCTGATTACGTAGATACTGTTGATTCTGACGTTGTTGTTATTACAGCAGGAATTGCACGTAAACCAGGTATGAGCCGTGATGATTTAGTAGCAACAAACTCTAAAATTATGAAAAGTATTACGAAAGATATCGCAAAACATTCACCAAACGCAATTATTGTTGTGTTAACAAATCCAGTTGATGCAATGACATATTCTGTATTTAAAGAAGCTGGATTCCCGAAAGAGCGTGTTATCGGTCAATCTGGTGTATTAGATACAGCTCGTTTCCGTACATTCATCGCACAAGAATTAAATCTTTCTGTTAAAGACATTACAGGATTCGTTCTTGGTGGCCACGGTGATGACATGGTGCCTCTTGTACGTTATTCTTATGCAGGCGGTATTCCATTAGAAACATTAATTCCTGCAGAACGCTTAGAAGAAATCGTAGAACGTACGCGTAAAGGCGGCGGCGAAATTGTAAGTTTACTAGGAAACGGTAGTGCATACTACGCGCCAGCTGCTTCTTTAGTTGAAATGACTGAAGCGATTTTAAAAGATCAACGCCGCGTATTACCAGCTATCGCATACCTTGAAGGTGAATATGGCTATAGCGACCTTTACCTAGGTGTACCAGTAATTCTAGGTGGTAACGGAATTGAAAAAATTATTGAATTAGAACTTCGTGAAGAAGAAAAAGAAGCGTTAGATCGTTCGGTAGAATCTGTACGTAACGTTATGAAAGTTCTTATTTAATACAAAATATATGTTAGAAAAAGATTCGGGGCCCCGAATCTTTTTCTACTATTTAGAGGATTATTTTTTTAAAATAATATGAAAACGCTATCATTAATTGTGTCCTACAATGGGAACATAGACTTATAATATACATTGCCCTCATTATAGTAGCGCTTCGGATAATATATTGCTTTTGGTAGGATAATAAAATAAAAATTGGAGGGGGATTGTAACATGTTAAAGAAAAAAATTCAAATTGGTCGTCGAATGGATGAGATTACAGTAGGAGAAAAGTTATCTATCACTGAAAAAATTGAGGATAAAGATCTGTTATTGTATTTAGGATTAACAAATGATTCAAATCCATTATATATTCAGCATGATTACGCATCCCAAACTCCGTATGAAAAACCAATTGTACCAAGCATTATGTTAACGGGTATGATTACAACGGCAGTTACGAAATATTTACCAGGTCCAGGCAGTCATGTTGTTAGGAAGGACCTGACTTTTGTGAAGCCTGTACATCATTATGAAACTTTGCAAATTCATTTTGAAGTTGTAGCAGTTGCGGGGGAAGAGCATACGATTGATATGCGTGTATTCGCTTATGATGAAAAAGAAGAAGTGGTTGTGAAAGGTGTACTAACAGTAGCGCCGCCTTACAAATCAGCTTCTATTTTAGAAAAAGCATTGGATAATTTTTAATAATGAGTTAGTAAGAGTGTAATGAAAAATAGTGCTAACCTATTATATGCTAGGTTAGCACTATTTTTTTATCCCGCATTAACGGACAGTAACACTCCCACCTCAAAATTCAGCGAAAGCAAAGAAGTTAGGTGGGAGATGAACTGTCCGTAAAAGCCCGATTGGTGAGGGCTAATAATCAGTGGGGGACGAAGAAAACCCCCACTGATTAAAGTTTTACTTTATAGGATCGAATGTAAGTATAACTTAACTGAAAAACCCTTCTGCAAACCCTTCTGAGAAATCAGAGATGCCAGTTTGTAATGTTTCCCAGTTTGAAAAGCCGGCAGTAAAACCAACTACAAATAATAAAGCGAAGCCAGATAATACCCAATTTTTACGATTCATTTTGAATTCGCTCCTTAATAGTTTAATCTTTATATTAAAATTTAATTATATCGATTATTACATTTTAAGGAGATATAAGTCAAATGGATACCTGTTTTTAGCCACGTGGCCAAAGAATAATAAACACACCGACAAGGCAAACAGCTGCACCCGCCCAATCGAACAAATCAGGTGTTTTCTTATCAACCATCCATCCCCATAATAAACTCATGAGAATAAATACACCGCCATAAGCTGCGTATACACGTCCGAAACTAGAAAATACTTGGAATGTGGCAATTACACCATATAAACATAAAATGATTCCTCCCATTAGACCGAACCAGATGGAACCACCTTCTCGTATCCATTTCCATATGAGATATCCACCACCAATTTCAGCTAGTCCGGCAAGAATGAAAATAACAGCTGCTTTAAACATGAATATGTACCATCGCTTTCTATTAGATATATTTTCCTATATAACTATAGCACAATCAAACTTAGTGAATGGACAATTCTATTGAGAGGGGGATTGTTTTCTAGTATGATGGAAATAGTGGGGAAATACTAGGATGAAGAAGGTTTCAAGTCTATAACTTGGAGGAAGAGAATGAGCAATCGAATTTTAGTTGTTGATGATGAGGAGTTTATTTTAACTTTAATTGAATTCAATTTGCAGCAAGCAGGATTTGAAGTGATAACAGCGATGGATGGTGAAGTTGCGCTTCATAAAGCAACAACAGAACGTCCAGATCTGATTATATTAGATTTAATGCTTCCAAAAATGGATGGTATGGAAGTGTGTAAAGAATTACGTTTGCAGCGTATTATGACACCTATTTTAATGCTAACAGCGAAAGATGATGAGTTTGATAAAGTGTTAGGTCTTGAGCTTGGGGCAGATGATTATATGACAAAGCCATTTAGCCCAAGGGAAGTTGTTGCACGTGTGAAGGCGATTTTACGTCGTACGAAATTGCAAGATGAACCAGTTTCAGAAGTGCAGGATGAAAATAGTATCAATATCTATGATTTAAGAATTTTACCTGAATTTTATGAGGCGTATTTCCAAGGAGAAAAGCTAGAATTAACGCCAAAAGAATTTGAGTTACTTGTATATTTAGCAAGGAATAAGGGTCGTGTATTAACACGTGATCAGTTACTAAGTGCTGTATGGAATTATGATTTTGCCGGCGATACAAGAATCGTCGATGTTCATATTAGTCATTTGCGGGATAAAATTGAAAAGAATACGAAAAAACCAGCGTACATTAAAACAATTCGTGGATTAGGTTATAAATTAGAGGAGCCAAAGGGGGATGAATAAATTTCGCTCGAGGCTTCTCTTTACATTTGTTTCTCTTATTATTCTTATTTTAGTTGGACTAGGAGTACTTTTGGAAACGGTGTTTGAGAATTACTACATCGATCATGCGAAAGACAGAACGGTAAAAGAGGCAAGATATGTTGCTTCATTAGTAGAGGCAGAAGGTATTGATCATGTTCTAAAAGCGCCAAACGTATTTGAGAAATTAGAAGAACAAGTGCCGGTTTCGGTTATATTTACTGATGAAGCGAAGAAAGTCAAATATAGTAAAGGTAAGCAACCTATATTCGACCAAGCGACAATTGAGGAACTTTCCTCTGAAACAGCAAAACAAAAAAATAGAGTGATTACGAAGGAAACAGATGATAAAAATGTATTCCATCATGCGGTGTTTGTTCAAGATGCAGAGGGGAAGCAAGGGTACATTATTATAAAAAGTACAATTGCTCCTTTGAAAGATGTTCATCAAAAAACGTGGGGATTACTCATTGTAGGGTTTGTGATTGCTTGTCTTGTTGTTGTTTTTCTTGGTGTGAAAATTACAGGTCAATATATTCGTCCGATAGAGTCTGTTACGAAAGTAGCGATTGAATTGGCGAAGGGGAATTATAAAGCACGTGCTTATGAAAGTCATTCAGATGAAACGGGGATGTTAAGTAAGGCAATCAATATTTTAGCGCGTAATTTACAAGAAATGACGCTAGAGCAAGAAATGCAACAAGATCGTTTACATACACTGATTGAAAATATGGGGAGCGGTATGATTTTAATTGATAGCCGTGGTTATATAAGTCTTGTAAACCGTTCGTATAAAGAAATATTTCATGTAACGGATGAAGAGTATTTAGATCGTTTGTATTATGAAGCGTTTCTTCATGCAGAAATCATTGAACTTGTGGAAGAAATTTTTATGACAGAAGTGAAAGTGCGCAAGCAAATGCTACTGCCACTTGGTATTGAAAGAAAGCACTTTGAAGTATATGGCGCACCAATTATTGGGACAAATCATGAATGGAAAGGGATTGTTCTCGTATTCCACGATATAACAGAGCTAAAGAAACTAGAGCAAATGCGAAAAGACTTTTTAGCAAATGTTTCACATGAATTAAAGACGCCAATTACTTCTATTAAAGGATTTTCTGAAACGTTACTTGATGGTGCGATGGAAAATCAGCAGTTTTGCGAGCATTTCCTGAACATTATTTTAAAGGAAAGCGAGCGTATGCAAGGCTTAATCGAAGACTTATTGGATCTATCAAAGATTGAACAACAAGGATTTAAGTTAAATATGGGTACTGTTGAGATGAAGGAATTGCTTGAAGAAATTAAAATGGTGCTAGAGAATAAATCACAAGATAAAGAAATTTCCTTACAAGTTGATGTGTTGAGACACGTTTCAGTGATAGGAGATCCGAGCCGATTAAAACAAATCTTTATCAATTTAGTTAATAATGCAATTGTATACACACCAGCCGGCGGGACGGTTTCTGTAGAGTTGTTAGAGGATGAACATAACGCTTATATAAAGGTATCTGATACAGGAATTGGGATTAGTAAAGAAGAAATCCCGCGTATTTTTGAACGTTTTTATCGTGTAGATAAAGCGAGAAGCAGAAATACAGGCGGTACAGGCCTTGGGTTATCGATTGTAAAACATTTAGTAGAAGCCCATCATGGGACAGTTACTGTAGAGAGTGAAGTAGGGGAAGGAACAACATTTACAGTTGCTTTACCGAAATCGGATTTGGAGAAGTAATGATAATGTGCAACCTTTATCCCGCTATTCGCGGGCAGTAAGATCCACACCTCAAAGTTCAGCAAAAGCAAAGAAGGTAGGTGGGGGTCGGGCTGCCCGTAAAAGCCCGATTGGTGAGGGCTAATAATCAGTGGGGTATGGAAAAACCACTGATTAAAGTTTCACTTTATTGGATGAGAGCTATATAAATCCATTTTGATTTTTCGATATATAAGTCGTTGATATGAAAAAGGTGACCTACATTCGTTTTTTCTCTCTGCTTTAACTTGGCATGGAGCAGGAAGAGGGTCTGACCGCTTCTATGCATGGCCGGATACTCTCTCTCGCCTAAAAAGAAAGGGTTTATGTCGGTTTCTTAATTTGGATTTATATAGTAAACGTTTGAACGGGATATATTTACATTATATTAACAATAGCTTCATTAAATATTAATAAAGTCCTGTTAATATAATACATGAAAACCCCTTCATCCAAGGAGTAATTTTGGACGAGAATAGGTACTCTATTCTCGTCACTTCCCTTTTTGTGAAACTATAATATCTTTGTTTTTGAAATATCTCTATGTAACTTATATCAAAGTGTTATATCAATACGATAAGGTTATTTTAATTCATGAGATATTGTGACAGCATCTCCATTTTACATTAAATATATGTAGTAGGAAGAACCGTTATTTTTCTTCTCTCTCTTAGTCGTGTTAATATAGAGAGAAGGAAAAGACGGTTTTTTCTTTCTATATAAATCCATTTTGATTTTTCAATATATAAGTCACTGCTATGAAGAACAAAAGGTGACCTGCGCTCGTTTTCTCTTTTTGTTTTAACTTGGCATGGGGTGACCGCTTCTATGCATGGCTGGATGCTCTCTCCCTCCTAAAAAAAGGGGTTATGTCGGTTTTTTAATTTGGATTTATATATAAATCGTTTTAAATTTGTATGGGGAGGTTTCTAATTTGGAAAAAAAGGTCGTATTAGTCGATGGAAATAATATCGCGTATCGTGCTTTCTTTGCACTGCCGCTTTTAAATAACGACAAAGGTATACATACGAACGCAATTTATGGTTTTACGATGATGTTAATGAGAATATTAGAAGAAGAAAAACCAACACATATGCTTGTTGCGTTTGATGCGGGTAAAACAACATTTCGTCACAAAACATTTAGCGAATATAAAGGAGGTCGTCAAAAAACGCCACCTGAGCTATCAGAGCAATTCCCATTTATTCGTGAACTGTTAGATGCGTTTCACGTACCACGCTATGAGTTAGAGAACTATGAAGCAGATGACATTATGGGCACACTAGCGAAAGAAGCGAACGAACAAGGTGCTCACGTAAAAGTTATTTCTGGAGATAAAGATTTACTGCAGCTTGTTTCTGATACTACGCTTGTATGTATTCCACGTAAAGGGATTACAGAAGTAGATGAATATACGAAAGAAGCGTTATTCGAAAAATATAGTTTATCACCAAAGCAAATTATTGATATGAAAGGTTTAATGGGAGATCAATCGGATAACATCCCAGGTGTACCGGGAGTTGGTGAGAAGACAGCAATCAAATTGTTAACGCAATTTGAAACAGTAGAAGCAGTATATGAGAACTTAGACAAGGTGAGCGGAAAAAAATTAAAAGAAAATCTAGAAATGAATAAAGAGCAAGCGTTTATGAGTAAAGAGCTTGCCACAATTATTACCGATGCACCAATTACAGTGCATGTAGATGATATCGAATACAAAGGATATGAAGCAAGTGACGTCATTCCAATGTTCGAGAATTTAGGATTTACTTCGCTATTAAATAAGCTCGGTGCGACTCCTGAAGAAACAGCTCCAGCTGAATTAGATGATATTTCATTTGATATTGCAGAAGAAGTGACAGAAGAAATGCTGCAGCAAGATAGTGCAATTATTGTGGAAGTACAAGAAGACAATTATCATAAAGCTGACATTCAAGGGTTCGGTATTCAAAATGAAAATGGCTGTTATTTCATTCCGAGCGATGTTGCGCTAAAATCTGAAGCTTTTAAGAAGTGGCTTGCAGATGATGAAATGATAAAGTATACGTTTGATGCGAAACGTGCCATTGTTGCACTTAAGTGGAAAGGTATAGAGATTCAAGGGATTGACTTTGATTTACTAATTGCTGCTTATTTACTTGATCCAGCAGATACAGATAAAGATTTCCGTGCCGTAGCGAAAATGAAAGAAACGCATGCTGTTAAATCTGATGAAGAAGTGTATGGAAAAGGTGCAAAACGTGCGGTTCCTGCGCAAGATATAGTCGCGGAGCACGTAGCTCGAAAAGTACATGTATTATACGATGTGCAAAAAACATTTGTAGAAGAACTACAAAAAAATGAACAATATGAACTATTTACTGAGCTTGAAATGCCGCTTGCTCGTGTGTTAGCTGAAATGGAAGTGAAAGGTGTTACGGTTGATACAGAGCGCTTACGTAGTATGGGAGATGAGCTTGCTGGAAGGCTTAAGGAAATGGAACAAGAAATTTATGAGCTTGCAGGAACAGAATTTAATATTAATTCTCCAAAGCAGCTTGGCGTGATTCTATTTGAGAATTTAAACCTACCGGTTATTAAAAAGACGAAAACAGGATATTCTACGTCAGCTGATGTGCTGGACAAGTTAATGGAGCATCATGAAATTATTCCTAAAATTTTACACTATCGTCAATTAGGAAAATTAAATTCGACATATATTGAAGGATTATTAAAAGTTGTTCATGAAGATTCATCTAAAATTCATACTCGTTTTAATCAAGTGTTAACGCAAACGGGCCGATTAAGTTCTACAGACCCAAACTTGCAAAATATCCCGATCCGTTTAGAAGAAGGAAGAAAGATTCGTCAGGCGTTCATTCCTTCAAAAGAAGGCTGGGTTATGTATGCAGCCGATTATTCACAAATTGAACTGCGTGTCTTGGCGCATATTGCAAAAGACAAAGGGTTAGTAGAAGCGTTCCAGCATGATATGGATATTCATACGAAAACTGCAATGGACGTGTTTGGCGTTGGAAAAGATGAAGTAACATCGAATATGAGACGTCAAGCAAAAGCGGTTAACTTCGGAATTGTGTATGGTATTAGTGACTATGGGCTTTCACAAAACTTAGGAATCACACGAAAAGCAGCAGGGGAATTTATTGAAAAGTATTTCGCAAGCTTCCCTGGTGTAAAAGAATATATGGATGAGATTGTACAAGAAGCGAAGCAAAAAGGATACGTTTCTACATTATTAAATCGTCGCCGTTATATTCCGGAAATTACGAGTCGGAATTTTAATTTGCGCAGCTTTGCGGAGCGTACTGCGATGAATACACCAATTCAAGGTAGTGCGGCAGATATTATTAAAAAAGCGATGATTATTATGGCGGATCGCTTAGAAGAAGAAGGCTTACAAGCGCGTCTTCTTCTGCAAGTACACGATGAATTGATCTTTGAAGTGCCAAAAGAAGAAGTAGAAAAATTAGAAAAGCTTGTACCTGAAGTGATGGAGCATGCGATTGAACTTGCTGTTCCTCTAAAAGTTGATTATTCTTCTGGTCCAACTTGGTATGACGCAAAATAAGGAAGTGATTGAATGCCTGAACTACCAGAGGTTGAAAATGTTAGAAGGACACTTGAAAACCTTGTAACGGGAAAAACAATTCAAGATGTGATCGTAACATATCCAAAATTAGTAAAGCGACCAGATGACGCAGAGCTCTTTAAAGAAATGTTACGAGGTGAAAAGATTGAACGGATTGAGCGAAGAGGTAAGTTTTTACTTCTATATGTAACAAAGTATGTTATTGTTTCACATTTGCGTATGGAAGGGAAATATTTGCTTCATAAAGATGATGAGCCGGTAGATAAACATACGCATGTGCGTTTCCAGTTTACAGATGGTACAGAGTTACACTATAAAGATGTAAGAAAGTTCGGCACGATGCATCTCTTTAAAAAAGGTGAAGAATTTGACCAAATGCCACTTGCTGATTTAGGGCCTGAGCCATTTGACGCTGAACTGACAGTAGGGTATTTGCAAGAAAGATTGCAAAAGACAAACCGTAAAATAAAAGTTGTATTGCTCGATCAACGTCTTTTAGTCGGGCTTGGTAATATATATGTAGATGAAGTTTTATTCCGTTCCGGGATTCACCCGGAACGAGAAGCTTCATCTTTAACGAAAGCTGAAATAGAAAAGATTCATGCGGCGACCGTTGCAACATTAGCGGAGGCTGTTGAGCGCGGTGGAAGTACAATCAGAACGTATATCAATTCGCAAGGACAAATCGGCTCGTTCCAAGAGCTTCTAAATGTGTATGGAAGAAAAGGTGAACCATGCGTAACTTGTGGGAACGTGATTGAAAAGACAGTTGTTGGTGGACGAGGAACGCATTATTGTCCTATGTGCCAGCCAAAAAGCTAAGAAAGATATCGTTTTCTAATAACATCGGATAGGCATTTGTCATATACATACAGCAAAGCTATGTATAGGGAAGGAGCTTACCGATGTATCATTATTTCTCTCTTATTTTATTAGCTTTTACATTAAGTTTGGATAGCTGTAGTGTAGGGCTTACTTATGGTTTGCGGAGCGTACGGATTCCGTTAAAATCGATACTCATCATTGGAATGTGTTCAGCGGCTGTTATGCTTGTGTCGATGGGAATTGGACATATGATTGCTAAGGTGTTTTCTCCGGTGATTGCAACGCGCATTGGCGGAATCGTTTTAGTGGCTATTGGAGCGTGGGTGTTGTATCAGTTTTTTCGGAGTGATAAAAAAGACGAACCGCAGCAAGAAGAGAAAGTTTGGAAGTTAGAAATTGCTTCGCTTGGGTTAGTCATTCAAATTTTACGGAAACCGACTGTTGCCGATTTTGATAAATCAGGCACGATTTCTGGTGGGGAAGCCTTGCTTTTAGGTATCGCTCTTTCAGTAGACTCGTTTGGAGCAGGGATTGGTGCATCCTTACTAGGATATACACCCGCCATGATGGCAGTGTTAGTTGCCGTTATGAGTTCTCTGTTTTTATTTATCGGAATGAGGCTAGGAACGGTTTTATCGAATATGCGATGGTTACAAAAATTTACGTTCCTACCTGGGATTTTACTTATTATTATTGGAATTTGGAAAATGTAAGTGGGAGCGTGAAACATAAGTTTCACGCTTCTATTTGTGAGGAGGAAATAGAATGACAATTGTTATAGGTTTAACAGGAGGTATTGCAAGTGGAAAAAGTACTGTTTCACAAATGTTTCGTGAACTGCAAATACCTGTAATTGACGCGGATATTATTGCAAGAGAAGTTGTAGAACAAGGTAAAGAAGCATATAAAGAAATTGTAGACGTATTCGGTGAAGAAATATTACAAGCAGATGGCGAACTTGATCGTCCGAAGCTTGGGAGTATTGTATTTCATAATGAAGAAAAACGATTGCGCTTAAATAAAATTGTTCATCCAGCTGTCCGCAAAGAAATGAATGTGCAGAAGGACATGTACATAAAGGAAGGAGTGCAAGCGGTTGTGTTAGATATTCCGCTTCTATTTGAGAGTAAGTTAACAGCACTTGTTGATCGGATTGTAGTTGTAGCTGTATCACCTAGTATGCAATTAGAACGTTTAATGAAGCGAAATGGCTTTACAGAAGAGGATGCGAAAGCACGTATTGATTCGCAAATGCCTTTAGCGGAGAAAGCAACATTAGCTAATAAAGTTATTTATAATGATGGCACAATTGCTGAGACAAAAGCGCAATTACAGCTCATTTTAAAAGAATGGAACATTATTAACTAAAAAATTGTGAAATTAGTGAAAATGCTTAGTGACATATCTTCTTTTTGTGTTATACTATTATTGGGATTGGAGATAAATAGTATAACGCATTCAAGGGGGATAACATATTATGACTCGTGTGGCAATTAATGGATTTGGACGTATTGGGAGAATGGTATTTCGTCAAGCGATAAAAGAAAGCGCATTCGAAATTGTAGCGATTAACGCAAGCTATCCACCAGAAACATTAGCACATTTAATCAAGTATGATACAGTTCATGGCAAGTTTGACGGAACAGTGGAAGCATTTGAAGATCATTTATTAGTGGATGGGAAAATGATTCGCCTTCTAAACAACCGCGATCCAAAAGAATTGCCTTGGAAAGAACTGGATGTTGAAATTGTAATTGAAGCAACTGGTAAATTTAATGCGAAAGAAAAAGCAATTCTTCACGTAGAAGCTGGGGCGAAAAAGGTTATTTTAACAGCACCTGGTAAAAATGAAGATGTAACAATTGTAGTTGGTGTAAACGAAGAACAATTAGATATTACAAACCATACTGTGATTTCAAATGCATCTTGTACAACAAACTGTTTAGCGCCTGTTGTTAAGGTGTTAGATGAGCAATTTGGAATTGAAAACGGTTTAATGACAACTGTTCATGCTTATACAAATGACCAAAAAAATATTGATAACCCACATAAAGATTTACGAAGAGCGCGTGCTTGTGGACAGTCTATTATTCCTACAACAACAGGCGCTGCGAAAGCTCTAGCGAAAGTTCTTCCACATTTAAACGGAAAACTTCATGGGATGGCACTTCGTGTTCCGACACCAAACGTGTCTCTTGTTGACTTAGTAGTAGATGTAAAACGTGATGTAACAGTTGAGGAAATTAATGAAGCGTTTAAAACTGTTGCAAACGGTCCATTGAAAGGGATTATTGAGTTCAGTGAGGAACCTTTAGTTTCGATTGACTTTAATACAAATACACACTCAGCTATCATTGATAGTTTATCTACAATGGTAATGGGCGAACGTAAAGTGAAAGTACTTGCTTGGTATGATAACGAGTGGGGTTACTCTCGCCGCGTTGTAGATCTTGTGAAGTTAGTTGGCGCTGAATTAACAAAACAAGAAAGTGTGCAACACATTTAATGATACAAGGAAGGCAAGCGATTGCTTGTCTTCTTTTTTATGCTTTTTTCTGAAAAGGAAAAAAATTATACAAGTATATTTTTGTGAATGGTACATAGGAGAAACCATTGTGATTACTGTATTTGTGAATCAATTATTTTTCTTGGGGAAAAGTAAAGAAGAGAATATGACAAAAAATCGAAAAAACTGTTGTTGCAAAATGAAAATAAACAAAGTATACTAACACTCGTAAACTTAAGAGCTGAGGTACGTAGTTACTACTTAAAGGGTTAGGACCTCTCTGGACTAACTTTCCCCCGTGGTAGTAGAGCAAGCCAAATTGCAAATTAGTTTTCAATTCGAACAGTTAGATTAAATTTTTATGAGGGGGAACTGTAGAATGGATACTATGGACACGATGGGTCGTCACGTAATCGCTGAACTTTGGGATTGCGATTTCGACAAGCTTAATGATATGCCGTTTATTGAACAATTATTTGTGGATGCAGCACTAAGAGCTGGTGCTGAAGTACGTGAGGTTGCTTTTCATAAATTTGCGCCACAGGGTGTAAGTGGAGTTGTAATCATTTCGGAGTCACATTTAACAATTCATAGCTTTCCAGAGCACGGCTATGCAAGTATTGATGTTTATACTTGCGGGGATCGTATTGATCCAAATGTTGCTGCAGAGTATATTGCAGAAGGTTTAAATGCGAAAACGCGAGAGAGCATCGAGCTTCCTCGAGGCACAGGTAGCTTCGAAATTAAGCATAGAGAAACAAAAGCTCTTTAAAAAAGAACATAATTGATTTAAAATGTAAAGAGGTGTATAATGCACCTCTTTTTAGTTTATATAAATTTGAAATTGTAAAATGGTAGACTGTTTTTGACGAATGCTTGCTATAAAGTAAATTTTAAAAAAGTAATGTATTATTGAACGTGAATAGTAGGATAAGGTAGTGAGCAAATACAAATAGGTTATATAATATTGTATATATATTTTCACATGTAGATGAAGTAAAAAGAATGAAGATTAAATTGCAAGGGAGTGAATGAGTTGCGTTGTCCAGCCTGTTTTCATAATGGTACAAGAGTATTGGATTCACGTCCGGTAGATGAGGGACGCTCCATTCGAAGAAGAAGAGAGTGTGAAAGTTGTTTAAATCGATTTACGACATTTGAACGAGTAGAAGAACCACCTCTTATTGTTGTAAAAAAAGAGGGAACACGAGAAGAGTTTAATAAAGAAAAGATTTTGCGTGGATTAATTAAAGCGTGTGAAAAAAGACCTGTATCGTTAAAACAATTAGAAGAAGTAACACAAAATGTGGAGCGTGAACTTCGTAATTTAGGAATATCAGAAGTGAAAAGTGATATGATCGGTGAAATCGTAATGGAAGCACTTCGAGATATTGATGATGTTGCTTATGTACGATTTGCCTCCGTATATCGTCAATTTAAAGATTTAAATGTATTTATTGAAGAATTAAAAGATATACTGCAAAAAGAACGAGAATAAAGTGAAACTTTGAGCCCGCAAATAGTGGTGAAAAAGAGCTAGAAGCGAAAGCTATTAGCTCTTTTTCACTAAGGAATTATATACGTAGAATGGAAGAAAGAAAGGAATTGCAAGGATGGAAAAACAGTCATGGATGGAGCTATTGCCAATTGATCGTTATAAAGTAAGTGCGAAAGGGTTGCTGCATAGTTACGATCGGAAGGTATTAACGATGTTATATCAACCATTAGTGGGTAGCAAGGCTTTTAGCTTATACATGACGCTGTGGGGAGAGCTAGAGCAGGATCGTGTATTTGGAAAAGAGAATACACACCACTCTCTTATGGTGACAATGCAAATGCAGCTTCCTGAAGTATATGAAGAACGGATGAAATTAGAAGCAATTGGGCTTTTAAACGTATATATAAAAAAAGAAAAAGATATTCGAATGTTTATATACGAATTGCAGCCGCCGTTATCACCAAAACAATTTTTTGATGATATTGTCCTGAGCATCTTTTTGTATAATCGATTAAGCCGTGCGAAATATAATCAAGTTAAACAATATTTTTTAGAAGAAGAGTTTGATTTTGCTTCTTATGAAAATGTTACACATTCCTTTAATGATGTATTTGGGTCTTTTAATCCAGGGCAATTTGAACATGCGCAAGAGGAACTTCGAATTCCAAGTAGCGCAGTTATGCCGGGCAATGAAAAAGGAACTGCCCCACAACTTTGGAACGATTTCTTTGATTTTTCTTTATTTGTAGAAGGGTTATCGACTCTTGTGCCGCGAAAAGCGATTACGGACCAAGTGCGTGAATGTGTTGTTACACTCTCTTACGTGTATGGTGTGGATGTGCTGTCGATGCAAAATATTGTGCTTGGTGCAATGACAGAATTGCAAACGATTGATATGGAAAGGCTTCGGAAAGGAGCGCGTGATTGGTATCAATTTGAAAATGGTCAAGCGCTTCCAGTGTTAAGTGAACGAGTACAGCCTCATGCTGCACGTACGATGAAAGAGAAAGAGCCGTCTACGCAAGAAGAGATGCTCATTAAACAGCTAGAAGAAATTTCTCCAAAACAATTGTTAAAAGAAATTTCAGGCGGGGCAGAAGCAACGAAAGCAGATTTGCAAATTGTAGAAGAAGTAATGATGAATCAAAAACTAACGCCAGGTGTGGTCAATGTACTTATTTATTATGTAATGCTGCGTTCGGATATGAAGCTTGCCAAAACATATGTTGAGAAAATTGCGGGGCACTGGGCACGAAAAAAAGTAGGTACGGTATCAGAAGCGATGGCATTGGCGAAAGAAGAGAATCGTCAATATCAAGAATGGGCTGAAACGAAGAAAAAGGGTCATACTTCGAAGAAAACAGTGCGGAAAGAAATGGTGCCCGATTGGTTGAAAGAACAATCCAAGGAACAACCAGAAGAACAGCCTAAGGAACTTACGAATGTGGCGAAAAAATCGAGCAAGTTAGAAGAAGAACGAAAGAGATTGGAAGAAGAGTTGAAAAAATATAAGCGTGATTAATAGAAGAGAATGAACGCTCTTTGAGGTGAGAGAATGGAGCATATTCAAAATTCATTTGCAAAGTTGATGCAAAATGAGAATTTTAAAAATAGATACGAAGTGTTAAAGGCGGAAGTGATGGCACATCCGCGTGTGAAAGAGTTTATTGAAGAACATAAAGGTGAAGTGACGACTTCCATGATAGAGCGAAGTCTTGTGAAACTGTATGAATACATTGGGCAAAGTGTTGGATGTGCAGATTGTCCGAACTTAGAATCATGTAAAAATATGATTCAAGGATATGAGCCGAAACTGATTATTCAAGGTAAGATGATTGATATTCAATATGATCGCTGCGTAAGAAAAGTGGCTTATGATGAGCGGAAGAAATATGAAAAATTAGTTCAAAGTGTCTATATGCCAAGTGATATTTTACAGGCTTCTATGGAAAATTTAGATCCATCAGATTTAGAACCGCGAATTGAGGCGATTCGTGCAGCAAATGAATTTTTAAGTGCATACGAACCTGGAAAAAAAGTACAAGCGTTATATTTCTACGGTAAATTTGGTGTAGGGAAAACGTATCTCTTAGGAGCGATTGCGAATGAATTAGCCTTAAAAAAAATAAGTTCAATGATCGTATACTTACCAGAATTTTTACGAGAAATTAAAAGTTCACTGCAAAATAATACGATAGGTGAAAAGATTGATGCGGTGAAGCGTGTACAAGTATTAATGTTAGATGATATTGGGGCGGAAGCAATGTCAAGCTTTGTGCGTGATGATGTGCTTGGTGCTATACTGCAGTTCCGTATGCTTGAAAACTTACCGACGTTCTTTACGTCTAATTTTGACTTTAAACAGCTAGAACATCATTTAACCTACACACAGCGTGGAGAAGCAGAAGAAATGAAAGCGGCGCGTATTATGGAGCGTATTAAGTATTTGGCGAAGCCAGTTCCAATTGGTGGGAAAAATCGTCGTCATACGTAAAGAGTGAGCATACTGCTTGCTCTTTTTTTATGTTTCTTCAGTATATGTTTGAAATTTCATACGAGCTTGTATCATTTTTTTTCTAGTCCCTTAATATATATAAAATTAGCAAGGATTGTAGAGTGAAGCGGAAGAAGGTATTGCTACTTAGCGCCTAGCTTTCGTGAACTGGACTCTTATGGGGGCTTGAGAGAAAGTAACTCCGTAGAGCGGGATAAAAGGGGGGACAAGAGTGATTGAAATCTGCTTCGAAGAAAAAAATGATGCTGCGCACGTATATCAACAACTGATAAAGAGAACGGAAAAGCTATATAAAGAAACAAGTGTTTATTTATATGAACAAAAGGTAACGATTCATATACCAATATGCGAATCGAATTATATTGAGAAAGTTTTAACACCAGTACTTCTTTATTTTATTGTTAATATAAAACAAAACGAATGGCTTCGTACTATTTTAAAAGAGAAATTTTTTTATGAAGAACAAGAAGAGTGCCATCAAATTTTACATATGGCACATGCTATCTTAAATGGAAAGCGAAAAGGGATTGCCCGTGATCTAACACGTAATAAGATTGAAGTCCGTATTATGTCTTCTTTAAAAGGATGGCTCTGTGACCCACTTTCTTTTTCTTTTTCATCTTATATTCGTTTTCGCCTCCGCGCATATAGGGAGATGGTACACCGACTTGCGGAAGTGGCGATCGATGAATATAAAATGGAGCAAGAATATCAAATGTTTGTAGAAATGCTAAGGCAACAAGTGAGCAGCCGAAAATCACGTTTACCGTGTCTACATCTTGTATTTGATGAAAGTTTTATTTTTTATGATGAAAAAGGAATACGTTTAAAACAAGAAAAATTAGTTCAATATATAGAAGAGGATTTACTAAATAAGCAGGGCGTATATATTGACACGAAGGTAATTGCACCGCTTCTTTCTATTGCGCCGAGAATGATTTATTTGTACACGAAAGAGCAAGATCACAATATGATTGTTACCCTTCAAAATGTATTTCAAGAACGAGTTCAGTTATGTGCACTGCATGAATTTGAACACAACGTGAAAAATTTAAAAAATAAAGGGAACACCCTTGATTTTCTAAGTTTTTGAGCATATAATTACCTACATAAATGAAATATATTGAAATGTTACGATGAGGACATGAGTGATTTACTACGATTTTCAGAGAGGGAAGCCTTAGGGTGTGAGCTTCCTAGTACGGGTTTATTACTTACCACCTCTAAACTTTAGCAGTGAACACTTTTTCTAGTAATTGCTAACGGCCAACACCGTTATGTTGAACTTGAGCAATTGACAGTTTAGTTAATTGGAACAAGGGTGGAACCACGAATTCAACACTCGTCCCTTTTTACGGGATGAGTGTTTTTTATTTTGAGAAAAAAAGGAGTGACCAGTGATGGCAGATGTAGTTAAAATTACTTTCCCTGATGGAGCTGTGAAGGAGTTTCCAAAAGGAACAACAACTGAAGAAATCGCAGCTTCTATTAGCCCAGGCTTAAAGAAAAAAGCTGTGGCTGGAAAATTAAATGATGAGATGATCGATCTTCGTACACCAATTGAAGAAGATGGTGCAGTTTCAATCATTACATTAGATTCTGAAGATGGCTTATACATTTTACGCCACTCAACAGCCCATCTTTTAGCACAAGCGTTAAAACGTTTATATAAAGATGTAAAACTTGGTATTGGTCCAGTAATCGAAAATGGTTTCTACTACGATATCGATATGGAAGAAGCAATTACAGTTGAGGACTTCCTAAAAATCGAAAAAGAGATGCAAAAGATTGTGAACGAGAATTTAGAAATCGTTCGTCATGAAGTGCCACGTGCGGAAGCACTTCGCCGTTATGAAGAAATTGGCGATGAGCTAAAAGTAGAATTGATTAACGATCTTCCAGAAGATGCGGTTATTTCAATTTATGAACAAGGCGAATTCTACGACCTTTGCCGTGGGGTTCACCTTCCATCTACAGGGAAAATTAAAATGTTTAAATTGTTAAGTGTTGCAGGTGCTTACTGGCGTGGTGATAGCAATAATAAAATGCTACAGCGTATTTACGGTACTGCATTCGTGAAGAAAGCAGAATTAGATGAGCATTTACGTATGCTTGAAGAAGCGAAAGAGCGTGACCACCGTAAATTAGGTAAAGAGTTGAAATTATTTACAAATAGCCAAAAAGTAGGACAAGGTTTACCGCTTTGGTTACCAAAAGGTGCAACAATCCGTCGTATTATTGAGCGTTACATTGTTGATAAAGAAGCGAGCTTAGGATATGACCACGTATATACTCCAGTATTAGGAAGCAGAGAGCTTTATGAAACTTCTGGTCACTGGAATCACTACCGAGATGGCATGTTCCCATCAATGGAAATGGATAATGAGGAATTAGTACTTCGTCCAATGAACTGCCCTCACCATATGATGGTGTATAAAAACGATATCCACAGCTATCGTGAATTACCAATTCGTATTGCAGAGCTTGGAACAATGCACCGCTATGAAATGTCGGGTGCACTATCTGGATTACAACGTGTACGTGGAATGACTTTAAATGATGCGCACATTTTCGTTCGTCCAGATCAAATTAAAGAAGAATTAAAACGCGTTGTAAACTTAACTTTAGAAGTATATAAAGACTTCGGTTTAGAAAATTATTCATTCCGCTTATCTTATCGTGATCCAGAAGATACTAAAAAGTATTATGCTGACGATGAAATGTGGGAAAAAGCACAATCTATGTTAAAAGAAGCTATGGATGAAATGGGTCTTGAGTACTATGAAGCTGAAGGTGAAGCTGCATTCTACGGTCCAAAACTTGACGTTCAAGTTCGTACTGCACTTGGAAAAGACGAAACACTTTCAACTATACAATTAGACTTCTTACTTCCGGAGCGCTTTGAATTAACTTACGTTGGGGAAGATGGTAAACCTCATCGTCCAGTTGTTATTCACCGCGGTGTTGTATCAACTATGGAACGTTTCGTTGCTTTCTTAATCGAAGAGTACAAAGGTGCATTCCCAACATGGTTAGCGCCAGTTCAAGTACAAGTAATCCCGGTTTCTCCGCAAGTACATTTAGACTACGCGAAGAAAGTACAGGAAGACTTGCAACGTGCTGGTATCCGTGTGGAAGTGGATACTCGTGAAGAGAAAATCGGTTATAAAATCCGTGAAGCACAAATGCAAAAAATTCCGTATATGCTTGTAGTAGGTGACAATGAAGTTGCTGAAAACGGCGTAAACGTACGTAAATACGGTGAACAAAAATCAGAAACAATCGCATTAGATGCGTTTGTTGATATGATTAAAGTTGAAGGAAAACGCTAAGGAAAAGGCGCGGCATGCCGCGCCTTTGTTTTATGGGTAAGGGGGACAAAAATTAGAAATAATAACCAAACAAGACTTATCATAAAAAAGTATTGCATGTATTCGTGTTGTTTGTTACAATATTTCTTGTTATTAGTAAAACGCGTCGTCTTGACAGACGTTATATCCTATGGTAAAATCATCAAGGATAATAGAATATTGTTTTGTAGAACAAGTAGAAGCACCCGCTTCTCACCTGATTGACGCATACGCAGTTAGCAGGTAAATGTCTTTCTTACTTAAGATTGTACAAGTGTGGGTGTCCGTATGCCCACACTTTTTTGTTTGGGTTCTATGACTACAAACGTATTCTAAGAAAACCTTGGAGGTGGCTTACTATTAGCAAGGATATGATGATTAACGAGCAAATTCGTGCACGTGAAGTACGTTTAGTTGGTGCGAATGGTGATCAACTTGGCATCAAGTCTCGTAATGACGCTTTAGACTTAGCTGCAAATCTTAATCTTGATTTAGTATTGGTTGCTCCAAATGCGAAACCGCCAGTATGCCGCATTATGGACTACGGTAAATTCCGCTTTGAGCAACAAAAGAAAGAAAAAGAACAGCGCAAAAATCAAAAAGTAATTAGCATGAAAGAAGTTCGTTTAAGTCCAACAATTGATGAACACGACTTTAACACAAAACTTCGTAATGCTATCAAGTTTTTAGAGAAAGGCGACAAGGTTAAAGCGTCAATTCGCTTTAAAGGACGTGCCATTACTCATAAAGAAATCGGTCAACGTGTTTTAGATCGCTTCTCAGAAGCTTGTGCTGAAGTTAGTACAATCGAATCTAAGCCTAAAATGGAAGGACGTAGTATGTTCTTAGTTTTAGCACCGAAAAACGATAAGTAATAGATAGAGGAGGAAATACCTATGCCTAAACAAAAAACTCATCGCGGCGCTGCAAAGCGTTTCAAAAAGACTGGATCTGGTAAACTTAAGCGTTCACACGCTTACACAAGCCATTTATTCGCTAACAAATCTACGAAAGCTAAACGTAAACTACGTAAAGCTGGTGTAGTAAGCGCTGGTGACTTCAAACGCATTCGTCAAATGCTTGACAACTTAAAATAAGTTCGGCTGATATATAGAACAAATAGGAGGTAATATTATGCCAAGAGTAAAAGGTGGTACAGTTACTCGTCAACGTCGTAAAAAAGTTATAAAATTAGCAAAAGGTTACTACGGTTCTAAAAATACATTATTTAAGGTTGCTAACCAACAGGTTATGAAATCTTTACTATATGCATTCCGTGACCGTCGTCAAAAGAAACGTGACTTCCGTAAATTATGGATCACTCGTATCAACGCAGCTGCTCGTATTAACGGTCTTTCTTACAGCCGTTTAATGCACGGTTTAAAAGTTGCTGGTATCGAAGTTAACCGCAAGATGCTTGCTGACTTAGCTGTTCATGACGAAAAAGCTTTCGCTGAATTAGCAACAGTTGCAAAAAACAACTTAAACTAATTGTTCAAAAACCTTAGAAGAATTTTCTTCTGAGGTTTTTTTATTGTTTGGAGCTACTTTTATAATTAATATAATCGTTCGATAATTTGTGATATATTTCGCAAATTATTGTCATAATTCAACTGCCTCTCGTTTCTTCTATTATATTAAGATGAACTTGTAAGAACTTTTTGTATCTATAACTAGGAGGCGTTTACATGAAAGCAGCAGTTGTAAATGAGTTCAAAGAGAAGTTAGAAGTGAAAGAAGTTCCAAAACCAAAAGCTGAACTTGGTGAAGTTCTTGTACATATTGAAGCATGCGGCGTTTGCCATACAGATTTACATGCGGCGCACGGTGATTGGCCGGTAAAACCGAAACTCCCATTAATTCCAGGACATGAAGGTGTTGGAGTTATTGAAGAAGTAGGGGAAGGTGTTACTCACGTAAAAGTTGGTGACCGGGTTGGAGTACCATGGCTATATTCAGCGTGTGGTCATTGTGAATATTGTTTATCTGGCCGTGAAACGCTTTGCTTAGATCAACATAATGCAGGTTACTCAGTTGATGGTGGTTATGCAGAGTATTGCGTTGCAGCAGCTGATTATGTTGTGAAAGTACCGGATAACTTAGAGTTCGTTGATGCAGCACCGCTATTTTGTGCCGGTGTTACAACATATAAAGCATTAAAAGCATCAGAAGCAAAACCTGGCGATTGGGTCGCGATTTTTGGTATCGGTGGCCTTGGGCATTTAGCTGTTCAATATGCAAAAGCAATGGGGTTACATGTTGTTGCTGTTGATACCGTAGATGATAAATTAGAGCTCGCCAAAGAACTTGGTGCAGATTTAGCTGTGAATCCACTTAAAGAAGATGCGGCAGCGTGGATATTCAAGAAAGTAAAAGGTGTGCATGCATCTATTTGTACAGCCGTGTCAAAACCGGCATTTGATCAAGCGTACCGTTCTGTTAGACGAGGTGGCGCGTGTGTAGCAGTAGGGTTACCACCAGAAATGATGGAAGTACCAATCTTTGATACCGTCTTAAATGGCGTGAAAATTATTGGCTCTATCGTAGGGACAAGAAAAGACTTACAAGAAACATTGCAATTTGCCGCAGAAGGAAAAGTAAAAGCAATTATAGAAACACGTCATCTTGATGAAATTAATGAGATTTTTAGTGAAATGGAAGAAGGAAAGATTAATGGACGTGTTGTACTTGATATGACAAAATAAGTATAAAAGCTATAACAATATAGAAGAATATGCAGTAAAAAAGTCGGAGGTTTCCTCTGGCTTTTTTACTGTCGTTTAAAGGCATCTTTCCTAGTAGAAACGACACTGCTATAATGGAAAGATGATATGGAAGTTTCATCATATGTAGATGATGTCTGAAACGTATTGATGATTTAGGGACAAGCTATTTTATAAGGGGCTAGGAAGCTAACTAGATAATAAAGGGTAGGATTTTTAAAGCTTACAATAAATATGAGATGAAACAACATTGTTTTTATGCGATGTTGGAGGAGGAATAGAATGGATTTACTACAGCTATTTAAATTACAAAAAGAGTTAGATGATCGTATTGTGAAAGAACATGATTTACAACCGAAGAAATTATTAAAAGAAAAAATGCTAGCACTCCTTGTTGAAATTGGAGAACTTGCAAATGAAACACGTTGTTTTAAATATTGGAGCAAAAAACCAGCAGCTGAACGTGAAGTTATACTTGAAGAATATGTAGATGGCCTGCACTTTATTTTATCGATTGGAATTGACCTGGGAATTGATAAAAACTTCCTATTTTATAAATGTGCTCAAACGAACAAAACACAAGTTGAAATTTTCTTAGACACGTATGCGAAAGTAATTCGTTTTACGGACCAACCGTCTATTACAAATTATATTGAACTATTTACAAGCTACCTTCGTTTAGGACAAGCTCTTGAGTTTGGTCAAGAAGAAATTGAAAAAGCATATTTAGATAAAAACGAAGTCAATCATCAGCGTCAAACACAAGGGTATTGATTTGTTTTTTGAATATTTCAATTTACTTTTGTATAATGAAGTGAATGAAGAAAAAGGAGGGTGTTGGCAATGACAAAATTAGATTCGACATTGACAATGCTAAAAGAATTAACAGATGCACGTGGGATTGCAGGTAATGAGCGCGAACCACGTGAAGTTATGAAAAAATATATCGAACCATTTGCAGATGAACTTTCTACAGATAATTTAGGAAGTTTAGTTGCGAAAAAAGTTGGGGAAGAAAACGGTCCGAAAATTATGGTAGCTGGCCACTTAGATGAAGTTGGCTTTATGATTACGCAAATTGATGACAAAGGTTTCCTTCGTTTTCAAACAGTTGGTGGCTGGTGGTCACAAGTTATGCTTGCGCAGCGCGTAACAATTGTAACACGTAAAGGTGATGTAACAGGTGTAATTGGTTCAAAACCACCACACATTTTACCAGCAGAAGCTCGTAAAAAACCGGTTGAAATTAAGGACATGTTCATTGATATCGGTGCTTCTAGCAAAGAAGAAGCAATGGAATGGGGCGTACGACCAGGGGATCAAGTTGTACCATACTTTGAATTCCAAGTGATGAAAAATGAAAAGATGCTACTTGCAAAAGCATGGGATAATCGCATTGGCTGTGCTATTGCAATTGACGTGTTAAAACAATTAAAAGATGAAAAGCATCCAAACGTTGTATACGGCGTTGGAACTGTTCAAGAAGAAGTAGGTCTTCGCGGTGCGAAAACATCTGCACATTATATTAAACCAGATATCGCATTTGCTGTAGATGTTGGTATTGCCGGCGACACACCAGGAGTAACAGAAAAAGAAGCGCAAAGTAAAATGGGCGATGGACCACAAATCATTTTATATGATGCATCAGTCATTGGACATACTGGGCTTCGCAATTTCGTAGTTGATGTGGCGGATGAATTAGATATCCCGTATCAATATGATTCTGTAGCTGGTGGCGGGACTGACGCAGGTGCAATTCATATTTCTGTCAATGGTATTCCATCTATGGCGATTACGATTGCAACTCGTTATATTCACTCTCATGCAGCAATGTTACATCGTGATGATTATGAGAATGCAGTGAAGTTAATTGTAGAAGTTATCAAACGTCTTGATAAAGAGGCTGTACATAATATCACATTTAATTAATAAGAAAAAGCGAAGGGGGTTCCTTCGCTTTTTTTATGTTTTTACCATGCAGTTATTCTTGTTCTTGTATCATTTTCATCAGTAATAAATTGTATATTTTCAAATCCGAAGACTGCTGCGTTCTTATAAAGTAATTCGAGTTTTTCTTTATCTTTGCAGTAAATGACAGTGTAGTAGCTGTCCACTACGAAAAGAACGAGTTCACACTCACTTTCAACGAATTCTTCATAAGTTTCAATTTCTGAAACTTTGCCTTTCGGATATGCTTGTAAATCAGCGAAAATAATATAATAGACATTGTTTTCTAATAGATTTTTAAGATCAGCACCTTCCATTATTTCATTATCTGTTTCAAAAAGGTCTTTATCTATATCTAACTCATCATTAACTACTAAATAAGACTCTACGGGGGTAACTCTCCAACTGAAAGTAGAAATGTCTATTGGTTTTAATACATCCCCAAGACAAGAGTCATATTTATCAGTATTAGGTAGTTGAAAACTTATTCCTCTCTTCATAAAATAATACTCCCTCTGATGATTTTGTAAATATTACTAAATACTATATGAAAGATCTTTAATGCGTTATAAATATATCTTGTTAAAAAGGTCTCTCTAGTCCAGCAGCAGTATGCGCTCCTAAAATAATCAACCTTGTAAGCTGCATCGCCATAAAGTGCGGCGTATAAATCATCCCTCTTTTTAACCACGACATAATCATACCGATATGCGCACCTGTTACATAGCTAATGAGAATATCACGAGGAACCATAAGTTCGTCATCATCTGGCTGTGAAATAGAAAGACTTAATGTTAAATGTGTTTGAATGGTTTTCATCATTTTATAAGAATAGTTTCCAGCTGCTTTGTCTCCGAGCATTACGTTATAAAAGGTTGCATTCTCAGCGATGTGTTCAAATAAGGCTAGAAAAATTGGATTAGGTGAATCGAATGTAAGCTGAAAATCTTCTTTTGTTTGCTTTTTTGGCTTAATCACTTCTGATAAAGATGCTAACATCTCCTCTATACTCTTATCCAATAAATCGTATTTATCATGATAATGGCTATAAAAGGTAGCACGATTGACAGGAGCACGTTCAGCGATATGTTGCACTGTGACATTGTCAAATCCTTTTTCGCCTACTAAAGCGACAAAAGCATCCTGTATTAATTGTCTCGTTCGTTTCACACGCGGATCGTTTGTATTTTTAATAGACATTTTATTTCTCCTTGCTGAATTTTAATCACTTAAACAACAAATAGATAGCAAAGTGTTGGATAACCAACACATATGCTCGCATTGTCGGTTGTAGATTCAAAATAATTATTTATAATTATAAACGATATTCCTTTAGAAAACAGCACCGCGAGCATGCAGGTAAAGATTGTGTTGCATAGCAAAGGCTGTGATTTTTTTGTTTAATGGTTAATATAATTAACCATTAAACAGTATAAACAAAAGGGGTAGAAATAGTTTAGAAAAAAATTATATGCGATATAAGGAGAGGAAAGCAATGAATCAGTTTCGAAGAATGGTGATTATTAATATTATCACATTAATTGTATTAGTTGGCGGCGGTATTGTCGGTTATTACTACTATAATCAAGCTGAAAACTATTTAAAAACAGATAATGCGAAAATCGATGGGAAAGTGATCCCAATCGCATCACCAGTAGCAGGGAAATTAGCAGAATGGAAAGCCGAAGTAGGTAAGAGCTACAATGAAAACGATAAATTAGGTGCTGTTACTGTATCAGGACAAAATGGTGAGCAAACAATCGACGTAACAATTCCTAAAAATGCAACAGTTGTTCAATCCAATGCAACAACAAATGCGTTTGTCGGAGCAGGTAGTCCAATTGCATATGCATACGATATGAACGATTTATGGGTAACAGCAAACATTGAAGAAACAGACATTGATAGTGTACAAAAAGGTCAAGAAGTAGACGTATATGTAGATGCATATCCTGATACAACGTTAACAGGAAAAGTAGAACAAGTTGGATTAACAACAGCAAATACGTTCTCTATGTTACCATCAAGCAATGCAACAGCAAATTATACGAAAGTAACACAAGTTGTACCAGTTAAAGTTTCTTTAGATCATAGCAAATCAGTAAATATTGTTCCTGGAATGAATGTGACAGTTCGTATTCATAAGTAAGGGGGGAAGATAAAATGTCCTCAGGTTTAATTGTAGGATATGCATTATTTTGTATCATCGTCTTCTTCCTTGTAAATCGTCTTTTAAGAAAGAAAAAAACGAACGCGGGAGAAGAACAAGTCCCAGCCGTAAGTAAGATAGAAACAACGCAATCAGAACAACCAGAACCAGAACCTTCCAATGTAGTAGAATTAGAAACGACAAAAAAAGAATTAGTAGAACAAGAAATACAGAAAATGACAAAAGAAGTACCGAAAAAGCAATTGCCGGTAGAGAATGTCAATGTAAAAGCAGTTGTAGCGGTATTAATTCTCGGTATGTTCGTTTCCATTTTAAACCAAACAATCATTAATGTTGCATTGCCTCCATTAATGAATGAGTTCAATGTATCAACTTCAACAGCGCAATGGTTAATTACAGGATTTATGCTCGTGAACGGGATTTTAGTACCAATTAGCGCCTTCTTAGTTTCTCGGTTTACGTATCGAAAATTGTTTGTAGCAGCTATGTTATTCTTTACAGTCGGCTCTATTATTTGTGCGTTATCTGGAAACTTCACAATGATGATGACAGGGCGTGTAATTCAAGCGGTAGGCGCTGGTATTTTAATGCCAGTTGGTATGAATATTTTCATGACTTTGTTCCCGCCGCATAAGCGCGGAGCTGCAATGGGATTACTTGGGGTAGCGATGATTTTAGCGCCGGCTATCGGACCAACTGTAACAGGATGGGTGATTGAAAATTATAGCTGGAACTTAATGTTCTATGCGATGTTTGCCATTGGTTTAATCATCATATTATTATCTTTAAAATTCTTTACACTAGCTCAGCCAGTTTCTAAAACAAAGTTAGATATGTTTGGTGTTATTAGTTCAAGTATTGGACTTGGTAGCTTACTGTATGGATTTAGTGAAGCTGGAAACAACAGCTGGAGCAGTGCCGAAGTTGTTATTTCACTTATTATTGGTGTAATTGGTTTAGCGGTGTTCATTTGGAGAGAGATGACGACGGATAACAAAATGCTGGATTTACAAGTGTTTAAATATCCAACGTTTACTTTTACATTATTAATTAACGCGATTGTAACAATGGCATTATTCGGAGGTATGTTATTACTTCCTGTATACCTGCAAAACATTCGTGGCTTTACGCCAATTGAATCAGGTCTCCTGCTTCTTCCAGGATCATTAATTATGGGGATTATGGGACCGATCGCAGGGAAACTATTTGATAAGTATGGCATTCGTCCATTAGCAGTAGTTGGATTAGCGATTACGACATATGCAACGTATGAGTTTACGCAGCTAACGATGGATACACCATATAGCGTCATTATGACGGATTATATTATACGTTCATTTGGTATGTCATTCATTATGATGCCAATTATGACAGCAGGTATGAACGCACTGCCGATGAAATTAATTTCTCATGGTACAGCAACACAAAATACATCTAGACAAGTAGCAGGTTCAATTGGTACAGCAATCTTAATTACAATTATGACGCAGCAAACAACAGCTCACGTAGCGGATTACGGAAATATGCTAACAAAAACAAACCCAATTTTAGTGGATAAAGTACACGGAATGGGACAAAGTTTAGCAGCGGTTGCCGGATCAGCACAAGCTGGAGATGCGATGAGCTCACAACTATTATTCGGACAAATTTCGAAGCTGTCTGCGATTAATGGTATTAATGATGCTTTCTTAATTGCAACAATATTAGCGGGTATTGCCTGGGTATTATCATTATTCTTGCCATCAGGTAATAAGCCGAACCGAAAAGCAGGGAATTAATTTCTCTGCTTTTTCTGTGTTCTTATATTCTAAAAAATTACATCGGCAGAGACATCAATTGATAGAAGATAGCTCCCAGTACTCCTGCCGAACAAATGATAATCCCCATATTGCGAATGCTCTTAATTTGATTACGTATCCCGCTTATACCTGCCAATAAGCCAGCTAAAGCGAAAAGAATCCAGTACAGGACAGTTGGAATTGGTAAGATCTTATCGCCATCAATCCCCATTCCCCAGAAAATAAAAGGCATAGCGATGAATGAGAAACAAATAATCCCCATTGTAATAACAAGTAGCTTTCGATACCTGACTCCTGCTATAACTAAATAAATTCCACCAACTATTCCACAGGATACAAGTACGGGCATAAAGAAAACCCACAGAAAGCTTAACATTTGCATATTATAAATTCCTCCTAATTTGTAAGTTATATTTTACAATAAAAGGTTTATTTAATAAAAGAAAGAAGAAGTATTGATAATGATATGAAGTAGCATAGCTGGAATGATAGATTTTGTTTGTTTATATAACAATGCGGCAAATAGTCCAGTAATAAATGCACTCACCATTACACCAACTGAATATGTATGAGCGATGCCAAATAATAGACTGGATAAAAGCGCAGCTGGCCAAAATGTAAACTTCTCTTCAAAGAAACGTAAAAGCAATCCCCTGCATACAAGTTCCTCATAAATAGGTGCAATGATTCCAACTGCGAGAACTAATAGAAATTTATAGTGCTCTAAAGTAGCGAAGTCTAGCGCATCTAGCTGTTCTTGTAAGGATTCAGGGAATAGTTTATCTAGTATAAAGAAGTCGATAAAAGCACCAATCACATAATAAATTAGTACATAGATGTACATGCGAAAAGTTTTTAAACATTGAAAATCAACAGCTGGTAAAACAAGTTGTCTAAGTGGCTTATACTTCATCGTGTATAGTACCAAAAAGAGTAGAGCTACGAATTCATAGCTAATATTTTTTAGCGATTCAAGTAAAGGTGCATTTGTATTTTGGTTAGCTTGCTCATACAACCAAATTGGAAGTATGGTAAAAGCAGAATTTATGAGTGGAAAACAGAAAAAGAGAACTAACAAAATCCCAAGAAATTGAAGCCATGATGTTTTGGTCCAATGATCTAACTGTGTACGTATTTGCAAAGTTATACTCCTTTTTCATTTAATAGATTAAAGTTTCAATTTATCACGTTATTTGTGGGCAGTAAGACTCCCCGCCTCAAGATTCAGAGAGAAACAAGGGAGATAGGTGGGGGATGAAGAAAACCCCCACTGATTAAAGTTTCACTTTATAAAAACGCAAGCGTATTATTCATAATATGAAATAGCATGGCTGGAAGGATGGAGTTTGTTCGTTTGCATAAAATAGCCATCAATAGCCCCATAAGGAAAGTTACAATCATAACGCCGAGTGAGTATGTATGAGCAATACCAAAGATTAAGCTCGTCCCAATTGCAGCAATCCAAAATGGAAAACGTTCTGAGAAGAAACGAAGGATGATACCTCGGAAAATGATTTCTTCAAAGATAGGAGTGAAAATTGCAAATCCAATAATTAATAAAAATTGATATTGTTTTAGAACATCTAAGTTTAAAGCAGAGGCTTGTTGCGTTGTTGCATCAGGAAATAGATGTGTTAAGATTAGTGAATTCAAGACGATATTTAAGATGAAGAAAAGAACTAAGTATACGTAAGTACTCACTTTTTTTAGTGCTTTGAAATTGAAGGCGGATGATAATAGGTTTTTCACCGGCTTGTATTTATAGATGAATAACAATAAAACAAGTAGTTGTAATAAAGTGCTCGCAGTATTTCCAAGTGACTCATATAGAGCAATTGTCTTTTTATTTGTAATGCCTTCACTATAAATCGTAAGCGGGAGTAATATAAATAAGCCGCTTAGTAGTCCTGTTCCAAAAAAGGCAAATAAGGAAGAACCAAAAAATTGTAACCAGGACATAGATTGTTTTGGACCGTATGTAAGTTGTGTAGTCGATTGCATATATCGAATCCCCTCTTTATATTTATATATAAAAATTATACACATTTAGTTTCGGTATGTCATTGTCTAATATTGCGTAATAATCAGATATTTAAAGTTAGAAATGAATGATTAAGAAACAAAATGGAAAAGTACTACATTTCGTTATTGATCGATACGGTGGGCTTATCAAAGGTATGATTCAAAAGCATTTAAGTTCTTTAGCCGATGTATATGAGGAATGTATGGAGGATAAAGAAGCATTTGGAATCATATTGACAAATGAGACGATAGTGTTAAAAAAGAAAGAGTTTGAAGTAGTTGTAAAATAATAAAGTGAAACTTTAATCGATGGGGGTCTTACTGCCCGTTAATGTGGGATAAAAGAGGTATCGCTATGTAGTGATGCCCCTTTTTATTTTTATTTTAATGCCATTCACTTATATATGTGATGGATGTTGTATGGAGTGCCAATCCAGGATCTTCAAAATATATTACTGTTTAACAAATTCGCCCTGTTTTTTTCGTTTATCTGAAGAAATATGAGCAAGGGACGCTGGTTGTTGTTTTTGTAATTCACGCTCTACCATTCGATCTAATTGCTGAATTGCTTTGAGAGCTTTTTTATAAGAAATTGTTCGGTAGTGATGAGCTCCGCCCGGTTCTTCATCGGCTTCGTCCGCCCACTTAATAATATTTTGTAACGGTGTTCTTTCAAGCGTTTGTTCTAGTAAAAAGGAATCTGTGTGCAAGAGAATTGCAACAGAAATTTCCTTTGCTTGTTTTGGATGTTCTCCTAATCGAATTAGTAATTTATGAGCTCTTTCCGCTCCTTTAATCGCATGTATATCATTCTTTTTATACAATTCATAGTCCCATTCTCCGTTACGATACCATGTATGATGTCCTATATCATGAAGAAAACCAGCCTTTGTTGCAGTATCGACTGAGGCGTGATGCTTTTTTGCTAAGTGAAACGCATGGTAAGCAACGGCGATCGCGTGGACCATTCCAGAACGGTTTACATATTTTTGTGTGATATGATGTTGGAAAATTTGTTCAAGCGTGATACGGCGCATAAAACATTCACTCCTTTTATTCGTTGATGTGTATGATGGAAACAAAAAGATAGACGTAAATATATTTTGAATATTTTACTCCATCATGCCTGTGTTAGTAAAGTAGAAATGTTTAGGAGAAGAGGAATTTGAGAAAGGAACAGTTTCTAAGAATAGAAGAATTGAGAGGGGGGATTCATCATGAAAATAAAAATCACCCTAGCTCAAGCTAAGGTGACTTCCTATTCCTTATTTTTTAACCCTTGCTCAAGTGTCTCTAACATCTCATGCTTTCCATTTTCGTCGGCATTTTGCCAAATCACTTCAAATAAAACACCAAGACCTGGAAGCATTTTTTCTTCACCACTTTGAATTGCTTCTACAATTGTTTCTTGTAATTCGCCTTGTGTATTTCCTGCAACGTTTGCTAATACAGCGCCGCGTAAATTAAAGTTCATCACTTTCACCTCTTCTTCTGAATTGAAACTGACGTTAGTTTTTGTTCTTTTCTATGTAAATATGTATAAAAAATAGGCTATAATGAGAAGACAAGAAGAGAGGGAATGCATAGAATGAAAAACATTGATTCAGTACAAAATCCGCGCGTAAAGCAGTGGAAAAAGCTGCAGACGAAAAAAGAGCGCGATAAAAAAGGTTTATTCTTTGTAGAAGGATTTCATTTAGTAGAGGAAGCTTTAAAAGCAGGAGTTATAACAGAACTTATCGTCTCAGATCAGACAGATCTTCCGAAAGATTGGACGGTTACTGATGTTGAAATGTATATTGTGCCGGAAGCAATTGTAAAGGTACTTCGTGAAACAGAAACGACGCAAGGTGTATTTGCTGTTTGTGAGAAGCATGAGAAAGAAATCGCTCTTACAGATGGGAAATTTCTATTATTAGATGGCCTACAAGACCCAGGTAATTTAGGAACAATTATTCGTACAGCAGATGCAGCTGGTATTCATGCCGTTGTGCTTGGAGAAGGATGCGTGGATGCTTATAATAGTAAAGTGCTCCGCTCTACACAAGGTTCAATCTTCCATTTACCGATTGTGAAAGGAAACTTAGAAGAATGGGTAGATAAGTTAAAAGAAAAGAACGTTCCTGTATACGGAACATCTCTTGAAAACGGAATTCCATATGGTGAAGTAACGCCGACAGGAAGTTTTGCATTAATTGTAGGAAACGAAGGAAATGGTGTACGCCTAGAAATTCTTACAAAATGTAATCAAAACTTGTATATTCCGATTTATGGCGGGGCAGAATCATTAAATGTTGCGGTTGCTGCTGGAATTTTAACGTATTATTTACAAAGCCCAGTTGCGAATCGATAAAAAACTTCTTATAATAAATTGAAGTACATGTTCATGATGAACATATAATAAAAGTGAAATAATGAAAAGACGTTGATAGAGAAGAGTAGCTTGCAAAATCGCCATATAGGGAGAGAGTGCCGTAGACTGAAAGCATTCTTATGGTAGACGGAAGTGAATTCACCTCTGGAGTTGACGCCAGGACCATTGATATGTAAAGGCGTTCCGGTCTAACAAGCCGTTATAACTAATTGAGTGGGCAGACTTGTTCTGTCAATTTAGGGTGGTACCGCGAATTTACCTCGTCCCTTTTTGGGAGCGAGGTTTTTTTATTTTTAAAATTAGGAGGGTTCCAAATGGAAGCACGTTTAAAAGAGCTAAAGCAAAAAGCGTTAGAGCTGATTGAAGAAGCGAAAGAGCTAAAGGGCTTAAACGATGTACGCGTAGCGTATTTAGGAAAAAAAGGTCCGATTACAGAAGTATTACGCGGCATGGGGAAATTATCTCCAGAAGAGCGTCCACGTATGGGAGCATTAGTAAATGAAGTACGTGAAGCAATTCAAACGCGTTTAGAAGACAAAATTAACAATATCGAAAAAGCAGTAATTGAAGCGAAATTAGCATCTGAAACAATTGATGTTACATTACCAGGCCGTCCTGTAGAAACAGGTTGTCATCATCCGTTAACAGCGGTTGTTGAACAAATTGAAGATGTATTTATCGGTATGGGGTATGAAGTAGCTGAAGGAACAGAAGTAGAGAAAGACTACTACAATTTCGAAGCATTAAACTTACCAAAAGATCACCCAGCGCGTGATATGCAAGATACATTTTACATTACAGAAGAAACATTGCTACGCACACATACATCTTCTGTGCAAGCAAGAACAATGGAAAATAATAAAGAAAAAGGTTCAATTAAAATTATTTGTCCTGGTAAAGTGTATCGCCGTGATGATGACGATGCGACGCATTCACATCAGTTCATGCAAATTGAAGGTCTTGTAATTGACAAGAATATTCGTATGAGTGATTTAAAAGGTACATTGCAAGTATTCGTGAAAAAGATGTTCGGTGAAGACCGTGAAATTCGTCTTCGTCCAAGTTTCTTCCCATTCACAGAACCATCTGTTGAGATGGATATTTCTTGTATGATGTGTCACGGAAAAGGTTGCGGCACTTGTAAAGGAACAGGATGGATTGAAATTTTAGGTGCAGGTATGGTTCATCCAAACGTACTTGAAATGGCTGGCTATGATTCAAAAGAATATCAAGGTTTCGCATTCGGTATGGGTGCAGAGCGTATCGCAATGTTAAAATACGGCGTTGATGACATTCGCCATTTCTATACAAATGATGTACGTTTCTTACAACAATTCAAACGAGCGTAAGGGAAGGAGAGGATAAATATGTTCGTATCATATCGTTGGTTACAAGAATATGTAGATATTAAAGATGTAACGGCACAAGAACTAGCAGATAAAATCACGAAAAGTGGTATCGAAGTAGAAGGCGTTGAAGTATTAAATAAAGGTGTAAAAGGTGTTGTGGTTGGTCACGTATTAGAATGTGAAAAACACCCAGAAGCTGATAAATTAAGCAAATGTCTAATCGACATCGGTGAAGAAGAACCAGTACAAATCATTTGCGGTGCTCCTAACATTGCAAAAGGTTTAAAAGTACCAGTTGCGAAAGTTGGCGCGGTTCTTCCTGGTAACTTCAAAATTAAAAAAGCAAAACTACGCGGCGAAGCTTCTCACGGTATGGTTTGTGCCCTACAAGAGCTTGGTATTGATGGTAAATTAGTTGCGAAAGATTATGCAGATGGTATCTTCATCTTCCCAAGTGACGCTGAAGTTGGTGCAGATGCACTTGAAATCTTAAACTTACATGATGAAGTACTCGAGCTTGGTTTAACACCAAATCGTGCTGATTGCTTAAATATGTTAGGTGTTGCATATGAAGTAGCTGCTATTTATGGCCGCGAAGTGAAACTACCAGCCGCTGACTTACAAGAGGTAGAAGAAAAAACTTCTGACTATATTTCTGTGAGTGTAGAAGCAACAGAGCAAAATCCATTATATATCGCAAAAATGGTGAAAAACGTAAAGGTAGGTCCATCACCAATGTGGATGCAAACGCGCCTTATGGCAGCGGGTATTCGTCCAATTAGCAACGTAGTTGATATTACAAACTACATTTTAATTGAATATGGTCAACCATTACATGCATTTGACTATGATAAATTAGGTTCAAAAGAAATCATTGTTCGTCTTGCAAAAGAAGGCGAAAAGATTCAAACATTAGACGATCAAGAGCGTACACTACAAGAGCATCACCTTGTTATTACAAACGGTACAAAAGCATTGGCTGTTGCTGGTGTAATGGGTGGGGCTGAATCTGAAGTTGACAACGATACAGTAAACGTTCTGATCGAGTCTGCATACTTTGCAGGGCAAACAGTGCGCCGCACATCAAAAGATTTAGGTCTTCGCAGTGAATCAAGTGCACGTTTTGAAAAAGGAATTGATCCAACACGTACATTTGAAGCAATTCAACATGCAGCAGCTTTAATGGCGAAATATGCTGGTGGTGAAGCACTTGAAGGTGTAGTAGAAGTTGATAACTTACAAGTACAAGAGCGTACAGTATCTGTTACAGCTGAAAAAGTAAACCGTGTATTAGGTACAGACATCTCTGCAAGTGAAATGGGTACAATCTTTACAAACTTGAAATTCCCATTTACAGAAGTAGAAGGAACATTCCATGTAAACGTACCAGTACGTCGTCCTGATATTACAATTGCAGAAGACTTAGTAGAAGAAGTAGGTCGTCTGTACGGCTACGATCATATTCCAGTTACACTACCAACTGGTACAATGACACGTGGTAAATTAACAGTAGCGCAAGCAAAACGTCGTAAAGTACGTCGTTACTTAGAAGGTGCTGGCTTATATGAAGCGATTACGTATTCATTAACAAGCGCTGATAAAGCAAAACAATATATGGTTGAGCCGAACGAAAAAGCTCCTGTTAATCTTGCACTTCCAATGAGCGAAGAGCGCAGCCAACTTCGTTTAAGCTTAGTACCACAATTGTTAGAAGCAGTTTCATATAACAACGCTCGTAAAAACGACAGTGTTGCATTATATGAAGTAGGTTCTATCTTCCTACCAACAGCAGAAGGCGAGCTTCCGAAAGAAGAACAACATCTTGCTGGTGTTATGACAGGTCTTGCACTTCATCATGCATGGCAAGGTGAGAAGAAAGTTGTTGACTTCTTCGTTGCAAAAGGTGTATTAGAAGGATTGTTCGACGTACTTGGCGTTTCAAACAATATCACATACCTACCAACAAAACGTGAAGGTATGCACCCAGGCCGTACAGCTGATATCTTACTAGACGAAGAAGTGATTGGTTTCATCGGTCAGTTACACCCAGAAGCACAAAAGCAATTAGATGTGAAAGATACGTTCGTATTCGAATTGTCTCTAGTAAAAGTATTTACTGCTGATACAGAAGATACTTCCTACTCAGCAATTCCACGTTTCCCATCTATGACACGTGATATGGCAGTTGTAGTAAATACAGAAGTAAAAGCTGGTGAAATGAAGCAAGTAATTGCTGAAGCTGGCGGAGAACTTCTAAAAGAAGTAACACTATTTGACTTATACGAAGGTGAAAAAATGGAAGAAGGCAAGAAATCACTTGCATTCTCTATGAACTACTTCGATCCAGAACGCACATTAACTGACGAAGAAGTAACAGAAGCACACAGTCGTGTATTAACAGCGGTAGAAGAAAAATTTGGTGCGGAGTTACGTAAATAATATAAAAAAGCAGCCGTTTGGCTGCTTTTTTGTTGAATCTTTACTTGAACTGTTCATTATACACAAGGTGAGGCTGTGGTTACTTCTCCAAAATTAGTTTCATGAGAAAAAACTTCACTGAGAATTTTCTGCTCAATGATGCGAACTGGCTGGTTTTCTTTAATATCTATTGATTCTATAAGACACTGGAAGGGAACGTCATCTTGGATGCTATGATTTGGAATCTCCTTATTGTGAGTGACCGCCGTATAGGTAATGGTTTTCCGGATAAACCCAAGGATGACAACTACTTCTGAACACACCTTTTCAATCGTAGTAAATATCTGTTTCTTAACTTTAGTGGTTCCTTTTTTGGCAGGGGGAACTAACTGAATTTTATGTTCTACAATTTGTCTGCAGCACATGGTTTTTAGCTCAGGAGATTTTGATGATTTTATGGGAGGTTGAATTTTGGGGGATTTTGATACATTTATTGTTTTTCGGACCTTGGGAAGTTTTGGTAGATCGATATAAGGAAAAAAAGGTGTACTTGTGGAAGGGAATCCTTTTTGATGGTACAGATTCATTTGCGTTTCCTCACTTTTCATTAATATATAGTGTAGAATATGTTTTCTAAATTGTAGATGTTTGTTTTTAAAAATGAATTACAAAAAACGAACTATTGTCATAGGTGGATTAGCAGCGTTAGAAGAGAAATTTAGTACGGAGTTGCGTAAATAATTTGAGAGAATTGTCACTCATAATAAAGTGATGATCCTCTTTTTTTGTAAAAAGAAAAAATCAATGCAACCAAATATTGTTTTTCTGTATCTAATAGGATGTAAAGAACAGGAAAACAAGCGTATATTGAAATGAGTTAGCAAGGGGGTTCTTACATGGGAAAGCTAGAAGCCTTGGTGAAAAAGGCGAAAAAAGGGGATGGAGAAGCTTTTGTTTCTCTTGTACAGCGGTATGAAGATGTATTATACAAAGTCGCAAGTAGATTGTTACAGAAAGATGAGGATGTAGCAGATGCGATGCAAGAAGCAATCACAGTGGCTTATGAGAAAATACATACACTCAAAAATGAAGAGTACTTTAACACATGGATTTGTAAAATATTAATCAATACATGCAACGGTATATTAAACAAAAGACAAAAAATTACGTTAGTAGATCAGCTCATTGAGCAAAAACAAAACAAAAATGAATTTTTGAAGATAGAACTAGAAGACGCGTTAAATAGCTTAAATAAGGATTATAAAATGGCGATTGTTTTATATTATATTGTTGGACTTAGTATAAAAGAAATGAGCGTGTTTTTAAAAGAACCAGAAGGAACGATTAAATCAAGACTTTCCAGAGCTAAATCGATATTACGTAATCATTATTACAGTGGTGAAGGAGTGAGTGTAAATGAAAAATAACTTTGAAAAAGAATTTCAGCAGTTGCTACATGAGGGAAAAGAAATGCCTAGTATTGTTAGAAAGTCTTTAGATCATTCCTATGATGTGATACGTATGAAAGCAAAGAAAAAGAAAAGAAATGTGATGTGGAGAAAATTGGCGGTGGCGGCTTGTTGTTTTGTGATAGCTGGTAGTATTTTTACAAATAAGCATGTGCAAGCTAATATAAACAAATTATTTCATTTTAATGATAAAGGAATTGAGCGAGCAGTGGATGAAGAGTTTCCACAAAAAAGCAATAGTATAGCTACTGACAAAGGGATTACGGTGGCGCTTGACCGTTATTTTGCTGACGCGAATAAACTAGGATTTAGTTTTCAATTGGTATTTGAGGATACAAGTATACTAAAGAAACAAGTGAGTGAAGTGTCTTTTGATTATCGATTAAAAAATGGAGATGGCAAATATATTATGGAGTCTATTCCAGATACAAAGCCATTGAAAGGCAAAAAAGTGTATATGTCTAAAGCGGAAGATAAAAATCCATCAATAGATGGAAAGACCGGGAAAGTGCAATATGATGTAGTATTTGAATCGAACCAAGGTTCTATTCCTAAATTGAAAGATGCTGTGTTAGAAATAGAGAGCGTTAAGGTTTTTTATGAGAATGATGAACGGAAAGAAATTGATGGCATATGGAATTTACCGATTAGCGACAAAACGAAAGAAGAAGCAACGTCAACGTTTGAGTATAGATTAGCAGAAACAAGATCTAATATCCAAATTGTATCCGCAAAGGCAAATCCAACATCTCTGAATCTAACATTTTCAGTGGATGAAGTAGTAGAAGATGAAAATACTTTTATGGATATGAAGATGGTAGACGAAACAGGAAAAGAATATAAATCAAAAGGATATAGTCAGGATGTTGAGAATGGTAAAACGACTGTCTATGTTAATTTCCCGATTACTTCTTATGACAAAGCGAATACATTGAAGCTCCAAATGAAGAAGTTTGGAGAAATAGAGCTAGTTAGGAAATAAAAGGACAACTTGCATCTTTCCCTCGAATGTAGTACATTAATTTTAGTTTAACAAAATGAAAGACGATGATAAGGAAAAGTAGTATATACTATAATCCATAGCGAGTCAGGGACGGTGAGAGCCTGATGAGGCGGTATATATGAAGAACACCTTGGAGTTGCTAACCGAAATTGAAGCTTATATTCAAGAGTAGACTTAGACGGGAAGCCGGCCTGTTACAAACCGGGAAGTATGTACATACATACGAGTTAAAGTTGGTCTTTATGACAAATTGGGTGGTACCGCGAAGTTTAACCTTTCGTCCCTTTATGGATGAAAGGTTTTTTTGTATTCAAATATATCAGCAAAGGAGAATTTCACTATGGAAAACACATTAGTAAAAAGTCTGTATAGAGATACAGATAAATACGCAGATCAAACAGTACAAGTATCAGGTTGGATTCGTAACTTACGTGATTCAAAAGCATTTGGTTTCATCGAATTAAACGATGGTAGCTTCTTCAAAAGCGTTCAAATCGTTTTCGATACAGAATTAGATAACTTCAAAGAAATTGCAAAACTTCCACTTAGCTCTTCAGTTAAAGTAGAAGGTAAGCTAGTTGCAACACCAGGGGCAAAACAACCATTTGAAATTAAAGCAGAAAAAATCGATATCGAGGGCTTATCAGATTCTGATTACCCACTTCAAAAGAAACGTCATACGTTTGAATACTTACGTACAATCGCTCATTTACGCCCAAGAACAAACGCGTTCTCTGCAACATTCCGCGTGCGTTCTATCGCAGCATTTGCAATCCACCAATTCTTCCAAGAGCGTGGATTCGTACATGTTCACACACCAATTATTACTGGTAGTGATACAGAAGGTGCGGGCGAAATGTTCCGCGTAACAACGCAAGATATGAACAACTTGCCAAAAGGTGAAGACGGAAAAGTTGATGAATCAAAAGACTTCTTCGGCAAAGAAACAAACTTAACAGTAAGTGGACAGCTTAATGCGGAAGCTTATGCATTAGCGTTCCGTGATGTATACACATTCGGACCTACATTCCGCGCAGAAAACTCAAACACAACTCGTCACGCAGCTGAGTTCTGGATGGTGGAGCCTGAGATTGCATTCGCTGAACTTGAAGATGTAATGGATCTTACAGAAGATATGTTGAAATATGCAATGAAATATGTACTAGAGCATGCACCAGAAGAAATGGAATTCTTCAACAGCTTTGTTGATAAAACAGTTCTAGAGCGCATGAACAACGTAATTAACTCTGACTTCGGCCGTATCACATATACAGAAGCAATTAAAGTGCTTCAAGAGTCAGGTGCAGACTTCAAATATCCAGTAGAATGGGGTATTGACTTACAAACAGAGCACGAAAGATACTTATCAGAAGAAATCTTCAAACGCCCTGTATTCGTAACTGACTATCCGAAAGACATTAAAGCATTCTACATGCGTATGAATGATGACGGTAAAACAGTAGCTGCTACTGACCTTCTCGTTCCTGGCATTGGTGAATTAATCGGCGGAAGTCAACGTGAAGAAAGAATGGATGTTTTAGTAGACAGAATTAAAGAATTAGGTATGAATGAAGAAGACTACTGGTGGTACTTAGAACTTAGAAAATACGGCGGCACAAAACACGCTGGATTTGGCCTAGGTTTCGAACGTTTCCTAATGTACATCACTGGTATGGCGAACATCCGTGACGTAATTCCATTCCCAAGAACTCCAGGTTCTTCGGAGTTTTAAGATAAAAAAGCGAGAGCAATTGCTCTCGCTTTTTTATTTAGAAGAGGATGTAACCAGAGCTCAAATCTATAAAGTATTTTGAGATAGGATAAAAAATGTTGTTCATAGTTCTCTTTCCATTTCATATATAGTAAAACGAATGAATCATTTATGGAAATTGGGAGAGGGGTTTTGGGGAGATGGGGGGAATTACCAGTCGTTTGGAGTGGACGGTGCGTGACAAGTATGTAGTAATCACTGGAGCGACAAGTGGGATTGGGCTAGCGGCGGCTAAGGTACTTGCAGAACGCGGTGCAAAGCTAGGGATTATTGCACGAAACGAAGCAAAAGCAAATGATATTGTGACTCAAATTAAGGATTCAACGAATGGTAATGCAGTGGTAGATGTATTTCTAGCTGATATGGCTTCTCAGAAGTCGATACACCAAGTAGCTACTGACATTCTAGAGAAGTGCCCTAGAATAGATATATTAGTTAATAATGCTGGTGCTTTATTTCAAACAAGGCAAATTACGGAGGACGGTTTGGAGATGACCTGGGCGGTTAATCATTTAGGTCCATTCCTACTTACTAATTTGCTACTTGACCGTTTAAAGGAAAGTGCCCCAGCTCGCGTCATCACTACGGCATCTCATGGTTACAAAATGGCTAAAAAAGGAATTGATTTCAGTGATTTAGATGCAGAACAACTTTATCGTGGTGTTAAGAAATTAATGGGGGGTCCTACGATGCGTTATGGGCAGACAAAATTAGCTAACATCTTATTCACCTCTGAGTTGGCACGGCGGCTAGAGGGAACAGGTGTCATAGCTTCCTGCTTCGATCCAGGACTTGTGGCCACGAATTTCAACCAGGATAATGGCTTCACAGCTCGCTTAACTATGGCAGTAATGAAGCCTTTCTCTCGCACACCTGAGGAAGGGGCTGAAACTTTAGTATGGCTAGCAGAAACAACTGATATTATCAATCATAGTGGTTGTTATTATGCTGATAGACAAGTGAAAAAGCCATCTGAGGTTGCATTGGATATGGATGCCGCAAAGCGTCTATGGGATATTAGTGAAGAGCAGACTCATCTCTCAGGAAAATAGAACTAGCGTTAATAGAAATGAAAGTGTAAGAGTGACTTTATACTGATTGGATCGGCAGTATATATTTTGATTGTTATGCTGTATAGTTTCTCGCCTCTAAGTAAAAAGTAACGCGAAGGGGTGAATAAAATGGGAAAAAAGATTAAAAAAGATCCTTCTAGAGTAAGTCTTGGTTCCTCGCAAGTCGAAGGGCAAGGAACTACAACAAACGAAACGGGTTCTTTTAAAGTATCTTCATCAAATAAGAGACAAAAACGAAGCTAAACATATAAATAAGAGTAGTCATGTCGACTACTCTTATTTATATGTTTTTATTTTGTTTAGTTCATTTATATATTGTCGATACTGAAAAATAGTTATTTTTTCAGTAAACGAAATGCTTTTTCTGTATTTGCAAAGTGAAGTTTCACAAACTCAGGAAGTCGTTCTTTTCCAAGTTTTTGAATCAATTTAGCCGCGGCAATATCAACTTGCTTGCCTGCCCCCTTCGGAAGTGGCATACCCGCTTTTTTGCTTAGTTCATCAAACTGTTTTACGAATGAGTAGCGAGCTAAAATGGAGGCTGCTGCAACTGCTAAATGGACACTTTCGCCTTTTGTTGCAAAATACACGTTTTCACGCTGTACTTCTTTTTGTTTTGTTAAGTATTTATAATATGTATCAGGTTGTGTAAATTGGTCAATTAGGATGCCTTCTGGCTTTGTCGGCGCGATCTTTTTTAGTAAATGTGTAAGAGCTTTATTGTGTAAGAGCGCTTTTAGTTTACCTTGATTGTTCCCTTTTTCGAACAGTTCGTTATATTTTTCATTATGCAAAACGAGAGAGCTGTAAGGAACAACGCTAAGTAGTTGCTTTGCAATTTCAGCAATTTGCGCATCGTTTAAATTTTTAGAGTCTTTTACACCAAGTTCTTTTAACAATGGAATTTGCTTTGCATCTACATATACAGCAACAACTGTCATCGGTCCGAAGTAATCTCCAGTACCTACTTCATCGGATCCTGCTATAGACATTGTTCCAATGGAAGAAGGCGGGGCATAGCAGTGTGAATTTGCCGTTTTCTTAACAGAAGATTTAGGTGCTTGAGAAACATTTTGCCAACGTGCTGCTTCTTCCAGAGCACGAGTACCTTGAAACATTACTTTGCCTGATTTATAGGCTGTAATTGTACAAGATGGGACTTTTGCCATAAAGACACCGCCTTGCGGAACTTTCGGTGCAATTGCTTGTTTATATTGCTGTTTCATATCTTCAATTGTTCTAGAACTTGTTTGGATTACGATAGAATTTGACAAAGTAGTCGCTCCTTTTTTATATTGTTATTTTTATCATATCGGATTGTTCTTTCTGTTTCCATATTATGATGGTTCATGGTATGATAAACTTTAGGATTCTGTACGTGATTGGAGGCCGGTGAGTTGTCACAACAAAAGGGAAATAAAAGTCGAATTAATGTAGAAATCTATGGTCAACAATATTCAGTTGTTGGCGATGAAAGTACAAGTCATATCCGCATGGTAGCAGCGATTGTGGATGATAAAATGCGCGAACTCAATGCCAAGAATCCTTCGCTTGATACGAGTAGACTAGCGGTATTGACGGCGGTAAACGTCATACACGATTACATAAAATTAAAAGATGAACATGAGAAATTGAAAGAAAGTATGACAAAAAAAGGAATGGAATAACATGATTGATATTATTATCATTTTACTGCTTGTTATGGGATTTTTCCTCGGTTTAAAAAGAGGATTTGTCCTGCAACTTGTAAAGTTAACAAGCTTTATTATCGCATACCTTGTTGCGTACTGGTACTGCAAAGATTTAGCACCAACATTTGAGAAATTTATTCCATATCCATTTGATAAGAACGTATCTGTTCCAGAATGGATTGATGCGAATAATATCGAAGCAGTATTCTATCAAGCAATTGCGTTCATTGTATTATTTATTATTACAAAAATCGCACTTTCATTGCTTGGGAATTTGCTGAATATGTTTACAGAAATCCCAGTTATAAAACAGGTGAATGCGTTTGCTGGGGCACTTCTTGGCTTTTTAGAAGTGTACATTATTTTGTTTGTCTTAATTATTATTGGAACAATTCTTCCGATTGAACAAGTACAAACGCCACTGCAAAAATCATCAATCAGCAAAATAATTGTAGACGATACACCGATTCTTTCTGAAAAAGTGAAGGAACTATGGCAGACAGGTAGCAAAGTATAACTTCTCTTTTCTCGGAAAGAGAAGTTTTTTTCTATGAAAGAAAGGTGGGGCAAGAATGAAAGTGAATAAAAAACAAGTGATTAAATTACTGGAGACAATCGGCCTTTTTATGGAGCTTAAGGGCGCAAATCCATTTAAAATATCCGCATTTCGTAAAGCGGCAGCAGCATTAGAAAGCGATGATCGTAGTCTTTCTGAAATTGAAGATTTCACAAAGATTCCGGGCATTGGAAAAGGAACAGCGGCAGTTATTCAAGAATATATTGAAGCTGGAACTTCAGAAGTATTGCAGGAACTTGAAAAAGAAGTGCCGAGTAGCCTATTACCATTATTAAAATTACCGGGGCTTGGTGGCAAGAAAGTAGCAAAGTTGTACAAAGAGCTTGGCATTATTGATATGGAAACATTGCAAAGGGCTTGTGAAGAAAATAAAGTACAGGCATTAGCAGGGTTCGGTAAGAAAACGGAAGAGAAAATATTAGAAGCGATTGCTCAAGTTGGATCTCGTCCAGAGCGTTTACCGATTGCAATGGTCCTACCTATTGCCGGGGAAATAGAAGAGAAATTGTCGAATATCCAGGGAATTGTTCGATTCTCTCGCGCTGGTAGTTTACGACGCGTTCGCGAAACAGTGAAAGATTTAGATTTCATCATCGCAACGACAGAGCCAGCAGCGGTACGTGAACATTTATTACAGTTTGATAATATGATTGAAGTCATTGCAAGCGGTGATACAAAAGTATCCGTTCGTCTTCAATATGAATATGATATTTCGATTGATTTCCGTCTTGTAAAACCTGAGGAATTTATTACAACTCTTCATCATTTCACAGGTTCAAAAGATCATAACGTAAGAATGCGCCAAATTGCGAAAGATAAAGGTGAAAAGATTAGTGAGTACGGTGTGGAAAACTTAGAAACGGGTGAAGTGAAGACGTTTGAAACAGAAGAAGCATTTTTTGCTCATTTTGGATTGCCGTTCATTCCACCAGAAGTACGTGAAGATGGAAAAGAGGTCGAATTAATTAAAGAATATCCGAATTTAATTCAGTTCTCTGACATACAAGGTGATTTACATATGCATACAACATGGAGCGACGGTGCTTTTTCCATTGAAGAAATGGTACAAGCGTGCCGAGGGCGTGGGTATAAATTTATGGCAATTACTGATCACTCGCAATATTTGAAAGTAGCAAATGGTTTAACGAAAGAGCGTCTTCGTGAACAAGGAAAAGAGATTGAGCGCATTAACGAAAAATACCCGGATATCACAATTTTACGCGGAATCGAAATGGACATTTTACCAGATGCAACGCTAGATTTTGATGATGAAGTATTAGCAGAACTTGATTATGTAATTGGTGCAATCCACTCTAGTTTCTCACAAGACCGTGAAACGATTATGAAACGTTTGCGCACAGCAATTGAAAATAAGCATGTTACAATGATTGCCCACCCAACAGGTCGTCTCCTTGGACGACGCGAAGGGTATGATGTAGATACAGATTTACTCATTGAACTTGCGAAAGAAACAGATACAGTTTTAGAGTTAAATGCGAATCCGAACCGATTAGATTTAAGCGCAAAATTACTAAAGCAAGCGCAAGATGCTGGTGTGAAAGTAGCAATTAATACCGATGCTCATACACTTGAAATGTTAGAAGATATGGAAACAGGTGTAGCGGCAGCACGTAAAGGCTGGATTCAAAAAGATACTGTGATTAACACATGGGATATGAAACGTTTATTAGATTTTATTAAACGGAATAAGTAACACAAGGGGGACAGGCAACTTATGTTAGAACGAACGTTGCGTGTATTAGAATATAACAAAGTAAAAGAACAATTACTTGAGCATGTTGCTTCTTCAATTGGTCGTGATAAAGTGAAGAGCCTTGTGCCAAGTACAGATTTTGAAGAAATTGTAGAAATGCAAGAGACAACGGATGAAGCAGCAAAAGTCATTCGCTTAAAAGGACATGTGCCGCTCGGTGGGATTTTTGATATTCGTCCAAATGTAAAACGTGCGAAAATTGGAAGTATGTTAAGTCCACATGAACTTCTTGATATTGCAAGTACGATGTATGGTAGCCGCCAAATGAAGCGATTTATTGAAGATATGGTTGATAATGGCGTAGAGCTTCCAATCTTAGAAACCTATGTGGCGCAAATTGTGTCTCTATATGATTTAGAAAAGAAAATTACAAGCTGCATTGGTGATGGTGGCGAAGTAGTTGATAGTGCCAGTGATAAACTGCGCGGTATTCGTAACCAAATCCGTACTGCGGAAAGCCGCATTCGTGAGAAACTTGAAAATATGACGCGATCTTCTAATGCACAGAAGATGCTATCAGATGCAATCGTAACAATTCGTAATGATCGCTATGTAATTCCTGTGAAGCAAGAATACCGTGGTGTTTATGGTGGTATTGTTCATGACCAATCGGCATCTGGACAAACGTTATTTATTGAGCCACAAGTCATTGTGGAACTAAATAACGCATTGCAAGAAGCACGCGTGAAAGAAAAACAAGAAGTAGAGCGCATCTTAATGATGTTAACAGAAGAAGTAGCACTAGAAGCAGATACTGTATTAGCAAACGTAGAGGTTATTGCGAATCTTGATTTCATTTTTGCGAAAGCATTTTATGCAAAGCGAATCAAAGCTACAAAACCAATTGTAAATAATGAACGCTATATGAATTTAAGACAAGCACGTCATCCGCTTATCGACCCGGAAATCATTGTGCCAAACGATATTATGCTTGGTAAAGACTTCACAACAATCGTTATTACAGGTCCGAATACAGGTGGTAAGACAGTTACATTAAAAACAGTCGGTATCTGTGTATTAATGGCGCAATCTGGCCTTCATATTCCAGTATTAGACGAATCCGAGATTTGTGTGTTTAAAAACATTTTTGCTGATATCGGTGATGAACAATCGATTGAACAAAGCTTAAGTACGTTCTCCTCACATATGGTGAACATTGTAGATATTTTAGAAAAAGCTGACTTTGAAAGCTTAGTATTATTCGATGAATTAGGTGCCGGAACAGACCCACAAGAAGGGGCTGCGCTTGCCATTTCAATCTTAGATGAAGTATATAACCGCGGAGCGCGCGTTGTCGCAACAACGCATTATCCAGAGCTAAAAGCATATGGTTACAATCGTGAACAAGTTATTAACGCAAGTGTTGAGTTTGATGTAAATACATTAAGCCCAACGTATAAATTATTAATCGGTGTACCAGGACGCAGTAACGCTTTTGAAATTTCCAAACGCCTTGGATTATCTGATCGCGTGATTGACCGTGCTCGTAATCATATTGGTACAGATACGAATAAAATCGAAAATATGATTGCGAAGCTAGAAGAAAGTCAAAAAAATGCAGAGCGCGAATGGAACGAAGCAGAAGAGCATCGTAAACAATCTGAAAAACTTCATCGTGAATTACAGCGTCAAATCATTGAATTTAACTATGAGCGTGATGAAAGATTATTAAAAGCGCAAAAAGAGGGCGAAGAAAAAGTAGAAGCTGCGAAAAAAGAAGCAGAAGGTATCATTCATGAACTTCGTCAACTGCGTAAAGCGCAGCTTGCAAGCGTGAAAGATCATGAACTCATTGAAGCGAAAAGTCGTCTAGAAGGGGCAGCGCCAGAGCTTGTGAAAAAACAAAGAGTAAAAGTGAAAAACACAGCGCCAAAACAACAATTGCGAGCAGGCGACGAAGTGAAAGTATTAACGTTCGGTCAAAAAGGACAGCTGCTGAAAAAAGTAAGCGATAATGAGTGGAACGTTCAAATTGGTATTCTGAAGATGAAAGTGAAAGAATCCGATATGGAGTACATTAATACGCCACAACCGGTTGAGAAGAAAGCAGTCGCGACTGTTAAGGGAAGAGACTATCACGTTTCCTTAGAGCTTGACCTTCGTGGCGAGCGTTTTGAAAATGCGATGATGCGCGTTGAAAAATATTTAGATGATGCACAGCTTGCAAACTATCCACGTGTATCCATCATTCACGGAAAAGGAACAGGAGCACTTCGCCAAGGTGTACAAGACTACTTGAAAAAACATCGCGGCGTGAAAAACTACCGTTACGGTGACATGGGCGAGGGAGGCCTAGGCGTAACAGTTGTCGAATTAAAATAACACAAAACCAAGCAAAAGGGGAAACCATTATATGTTTATGGACAAACTTGCAAAAGTATTGTTAGCTTGTTGCGGAATATTTTTGGTGATTGGGGTTATTTATTTAGTGGTTTTTGCGAAGTAAGGGAGCGTCAATCTCGGCATCAGTATACCGCCTGAGATTGACGCTTTTTCTTTTCGGATAATCTATAAGAAAAAAGGAACATGACATGAAAATTAACCAATTTATAAGCGAAGCATTATCCTGCTCAAGGCGAGAAACAGACCGCCTTATTAAAGCGGACCGCGTGGCAATTAACGGTGAAGTGTGTACGCACGGTACGATTGTTACGGAGAATGATATTGTAACGATTGATGGCAAAACGATTGAAAAAGAGGACAAAGAAAAAATCTACATTGCCTTCCATAAACCAGTTGGCATTACTTGCACAGCTGCGGATCATATTGACGGGAATATCATCGAGTATATCAATCATCCCGAAAGAATCTTTCCAGTTGGCCGCTTAGATAAAGCGTCGGAAGGATTGATTTTGTTAACGAATGATGGAAGGATTGCCAATCAAATTTTACACGGAGATCATGAGCATGAAAAAGAATATATTGTAACGGTCGATAAGCCATTTACAGATTGGTTTATTGACGGAATGTCCCGTGGCGTGAAGATTAAAGATGGAATAACGAAGCAGTGTAAAGTGACACGAGTAAATAGTTCTACATTTCGAATTATTTTAACGCAAGGAATGAACAGACAAATTCGTCGAATGAGCCGTGCTTTTGGATATACAGTAACAAAACTGAAGCGCGTACGAATTATGAATATTAAGCTTGATGGATTAGAGGCTGGAGAGTGGCGGAATGTCACAGTGCAAGAGTTACAGGAATTATTGAAGCAGTTATAGTTGTTTTTCTGTGTTTATTTTTAAAAAAATAAAACTATTGATTTTTTTAAAAATAGCCCATATAATAAAAAACAACAATATTCGACAATATATTTTATAAAAGTAATGATGAGGACACGAGTTATTTTTTACGATTCTCAGAGAGGGGAGCCTTAGGCTGTGAGCTTCCTAATACGAAAAGATACACTTACCACCTCTAAACTTCAAGAGTGAACGGCATGATGCATTGTAATTCTTGACGGATAAAACCGTTATCAATTTACACGAGCTATAAAATGAGTTTATTTCGTTATACATTCATTTTATTAGAATAAGGGTGGAACCACGATTTCAACACTCGTCCCTTTGTTAGGGACGGGTGTTTTTTGTGTTCTTTTATAGGGGAAGTAGGATTGAAAGAGGAAACGTAACGAGTTTTTATTTCTGAATATTTTGTCTATTTATTGATTTTTAGGAGGTAAATGAAAATGAAATCATCTTTAAAGTTATCTGAGATGTTTGCAATAAGTTTAATGTTATTTGCGCTATTCTTCGGCGCAGGTAATATGATTTTCCCACCAGCGTTAGGACAAGGTGCTGGAACAGATGTATGGATTGCGTTGTTTGGTTTTATCATTACAGGGGTAGGACTTCCTTTACTAGGGGTTATTGTCATTGCTTTAAAAGGAGATATCAATGAATTAGCAGGTCGCGTGCATCCGTTATTTGCACTTGTTTTTACAGTTGCGATTTATTTATGTTTAGGTGTATTTGTCAGCGTTCCGCGTACAGGAACGGTTGCTTATGAAATGGGAGTCGCTCCATTTTTATCAAGTTCAGTAGCGAGCCAAGCATATCCACTTGTTATCTTTACATTCATTTTCTTTGCAGTTACTTTCTATTTAGCATTAAACCCTTCAAAATTAGTAGGGCGCATCGGAAAAGTATTAACACCAATTTTATTAGCTGTCATTGCAATTATTGTTATTAAAGCACTTATTACACCAATTGGAGAGTTCGGTGCACCGACAGAAACATACAAAGATCCACTGTTTAAAGGATTTATTGATGGATATTTAACATTAGACGGATTAGCAGCACTTGTTTTCGGAAATGTGGTTATCAATGCTCTAAAAGGAAAAGGGATTACAAATAAGAAAAGTATTGCGAAAGTAACAATCTTTGCAGGAATTATTGCAGCACTTGGCTTACTTATCGTTTACTTAGCACTCGCTTACCTTGGGGCTTCTAGTGTATCGCTTGGAATGGGAGAAAACGGCGGTGTGATTTTAACAAACGTTGTTCATCATTTATTTGAAAATTACGGCACACTACTACTTGGGGTAGCAATTGCGGCTGCATGTTTAACAACTTCTGTTGGGATTGTCGCAGCTTGTGGAGAGTTTTTCTCAGCACTACTACCAAAGCTGTCTTATCAAAAAGTTGTTTTTATCTTCTGCGTGTTAGCATTTATGGTAGCAAACCTAGGTTTAACACAATTAAATGCATTAGCATTACCAATCTTAATAGCAATCTATCCAATTGGAATCGTATTAATCATATTATCGCTAATTGAAAATTACCTTCGTATCCCGTTGGCAATGTATGTGGGTGGTATTATAGGAGCATTTGTTATTAGCTTTTTCGATGGATTAAATAATGCACACATTCAAATTGCAGCATTAGCGCCGATTTTAGAAAAAGTTCCGTTTTATAGTGTAGGGATTGGATGGTTAATTCCAGGAATGATCGGTATGTTTGTTGGGTATGTTGTTTCGGCTTTTCAGAAGCGAGAAGTTGTTGTAGGGAAATAAGGTAAAGAGGCTTTCTTTGAAAGAAAGTCTCTTTTTTTTGTAGAAAAGCTTACATATATAGAAAGTGAGATGTTGGGAAATGTACCCCACATTACTGCCTGTAAAAGCCCGATTGGTGAGGGCCAATAATCAGTGGGGGATGAAGAAAATCTCCACTGATTAAAGTTTCACTTTATCTAAATCTATTGTTCATTGATGAAGGAGTTTTCAAGCTAAAAAAGACTGTCATTTTATTAATCCTTGTTTGTAACACCTATTTAGTTTCACCCACATAATATAATATCGTCGTTCAATAAAGTTTGAGGAGGAATATACCTTATGAATAAAAAGCCAATTGTTCTCCATGATGAGCCTTTTGTAGCCCAGTATGAACAAATAATTACACCAGCAGAATGCCAAGAGTTAATCGAACTATCTAAAAAGCACATCCAACCCGCACAAGCCTATGGACATACAGGGGAACGGAAATCAGATTTCACTTGGCTTCCACACTATTCACATGGACTTGTTAGTCAAGTATCTGAACTTATTGCTACTGCTATGCCCTTACCGCTTAATCACGCTGAGCCATTACAAGCAGCGAGATATGAAGTTGGGGGGAAATTTGATGCTCATATTGATTGTTATGGTACCTGGCACGAAGACGGGAGGAACCGAGTTGAACAAGGGGGACAACGACTTTATACAGCTATTCTTTATTTGAATACAGTTAATGCAGGTGGAGAAACTTTTTTTCCCTCTCTGAATCTTACAGTTACTCCAAGCGAAGGGAAATTATTAGTTTTTGAAAATTGTAAAAGAGGGACAAATGAACCACATCCCCTTTCATTGCATGAAGGTTGTGCGGTACATGAAGGAGAAAAATGGATTGCTACATTATGGTTTCGTGAAAACCCACAATATTAAAAATCTATTATTTGGTTTTTGAGAGAAATGAAAGTTTTTGTTTATTCTTGTTTATGTACAGGGTTTTTCCGTTGGACAATGCTCTAAGACTGATCTTTAGATAAGAGTCTCATCTTTTACATCGTATAAAGTGAAACTTTAATCAGTGGGGTTTTTCTTCATCCCCCACTGATTATTGGCCCTCACCAATCGGACTTTTACGGGCAGTTGATCTCCCACCTAACTTCTTTGCTTTTGCCGAATTTTGAGATGGGAGTCTTACTGCCCGCAAATAGCGGGATAAATATATAACAGTCGTTCTAAGCAACGAGCTGGTTGTACTCGCAAAGCAATAATATGGTATAGTGAAACGAGGCTGTTTTTTCAGTCTCGTTTTTTAAATGCTTCCTACTAAATAGAAAGCATTCAAATGGAAAGGAAGACATTACATGCGATCAGAAGTAAATGTAAAGATAAAACCGAAATTTATAAAAGAGATTAAAAGTGGCTACCCACTTATTTTAAAAGATGCAATTCAAAACTTAAATGATATACGTGAAGAGGGGGCAATCATCAAAATTGTTGATGAGAAGAACCAATTTCTTGGTAAAGGATATTACGGAAAGCAAAATAAAGGATATGGCTGGATTTTAACAAGAAAAGAGCAGGAGCACATTGATCAAGCTTTCTTTGAAAGAAAAATCAAATCAGCGTTACATAAGAGAAAAGGTTTTTACAAATCGAATGACACGACTGCATTCCGGGCTGTAAATGGTGAAGGTGATGGCCTTGGTGGTTTAATCATCGATTATTACGATGGCTATTATGTAATTAGCTGGTATAGTGAAGGGATTTATTCTTTTAAAGATGAAATCATTGGGGCTCTTCAAAAAGTAGCAAACTTTAAAGGAATCTACCAGAAGAAGCGTTTTGATACAAAAGGAAAGTATATGGAAGACGATGATTTTGTTGCTGGAGAGCGCGGCGAGTTCCCAATCATCGTGAAAGAGAACGGTGTAAACTTTGCCGTGTATTTAAATGATGGTGCGATGGTTGGCGTATTCTTAGATCAGCGTAACGTTCGAAAACAAATTCGTGACACATACGCGAAAGGTAAAACAGTGTTAAATATGTTCTCTTATACAGGTGCTTTCTCTGTATTCGCAGCGCTTGGCGGAGCGACAAAAACAACAAGTGTTGATCTTGCGAATCGTAGTTTAAGTAAAACAATTGAACAATTTAGCGTGAACGGCATTGACTATGAAGCACAAGATATTATTGTAGAAGACGTTTTCCATTACTTTAAATACGCAGCGAAGAAACAGATGAAGTTTGACATGGTTGTATTAGATCCACCAAGCTTTGCACGGTCTAAAAAATATACATTTAGTGCAGCAAAAGACTATAAAAACCTATTAAAAGAAACAATCGCCATTACAGAAAACAACGGTATTATCGTTGCTTCTACAAACTGCAGTACATTTGATATGAAAAAATTTAAAGGCTTTATTGATACAGCGTTCAAAGAAATGAATGGCAAATATAAAATATTAGAAGAATATTCTTTGCCAGAAGATTTCCGTACGATTGACCAATTTAAAGAAGGCGACTATTTAAAGGTTGTTTTTATTGAAAAAATTAAAGGATAATTAAAATATATCAACATTTTGACAAAGGATATCGATTTACAGATAAAAAACGATATAAGAAAATGAGCTCAATTTCAAAATGAGCTCATTTTCCTATTGAACAATATGCTGCACTCTGCCAACTTGTCCGTCTTGTAAGCGCACTTTAATGCCGTGCGGATGAGACGGTGAGTTTGTCAAAATATCTTTTACAATCCCTCTAGTGAGTGTACCAGTACGTTGGTCTTTTTTTAAGACAATATCAACTTCAAGACCTGGTGAAATGTTAGCTCGTTTTTGCCCGTTCATTTACACACCTGTACGTCTACGTTGGTTGTTCGTTTTCTTCGTTTGTTGGTTTTGTAGTTTTTTCGTTGCTTGACTTTGATTTGCAGTATTTGCTCCGTTTCCATTTCCTTGCTTTTTCTTTGCAAGTTGTTCGCGCATTAAATCAGCTAAGCTTACTTTTTTATTTTCTGACATGGTAAAACTCCTTTATATTAGGTTAATTGTAAACAATAGTTGTGAGTTCCATCATAACATTGTTATGAAAAGAAATGAAGTCGGATTGAATTTTCATATAATTCTTTTCACCTTTATTGACTTCAGTTACAATTAAATTGTTAATGTTTGTAAAAAAGGGGGTAGAAGCATGTCACATCATATTTTGTTAGTGGAAGATGATAGCTCTATTCAAGAAATGGTCGAGAAATATTTAACTAAAGAGGGCTTTCAAATAACAATTGCATCTGATGGAGAAGAAGGAGTTCTCACATTTCTAAAAGGCTCATTTGATTTAATCATTCTCGATATCATGATGCCAAAGCTAGACGGATTAGAAGTTGTGAGAATCATTCGCGAAAAAAGTGCTGTGCCGATTTTAATGATGTCCGCAAAAGATACGGATGTGGATAAGGCGGTCGGTTTAGGACTTGGAGCAGATGACTACATCTGTAAACCATTTTCTATGATTGAACTGGCAGCTCGGGTAAAGGCAAGCATTCGAAGATCTACAAAGTATTCAGCCACGGAGCAGAAAGAAGAAACGATTGAGATTGGTGATTTAAAAATTGATCTGATTAATTTCACTGTGCAAAAAAAAGAAAAACAGCTAAAACTGACTTTGAAAGAATTTGAGATTTTAAAACTATTTGTGAAGAATCAAAATCGTGTATTTACAAAAGCACAAATCTATAACCTGATTTGGAATGAAGAATATTATGGTGATGATAACGTGATTAATGTTCACATGAGACGGTTGCGTGAAAAGATTGAAGATGATCCTTCTAATCCAGAATATATTAAAACATTATGGGGCATTGGCTATAAGTTGGAAGTGATGTAGTATGATCTCTCTTTTAACGATCGTTATCTTCATATTATTAGGTGTTATTTATTTTCAATATAGAATACAGAAAAGTAAAAGTGCAAATGTACGCTATACATATGAAAAGTTACAGGATATTGTAAAGCAGCAAACAGGTGAGAAATTATTAGTTGTGACGGATGATAAAGAACTGCAAAAATTATTAGTAGCAATTAATCATTTATTAGATGCGAAACAAAAAACGAATGCTGATCATGCGAAGGTTGAAATTTCGATGAGAAAGATGCTTTCTAACATTTCACATGACTTAAAAACACCGCTCACTGTTATTCTTGGGTATACAGAAATGTTAAATGTAGATAAAACGATAAGTAAAGAAGAACGACAAGTATTGCTAGAAAAGGTACATTTGAAAACTTTGGAAGTAATGGAACTTATTCATAAATTTTTTGATTTGGCGAAATTAGAATCTGGAGATAAAGCAGTCGAAATGACAAAGGTGAATATGAATGAAGTATGCCGAGAAAAGATTTTAACGTTTTATGATTTAGTAACGACCAAAGGATTTGAGGTGCATATTGATATACCGGAGAAAAATGTATATGCACTTGGAAATACAGAAGTATTAGGTAGGGTGTTGAATAATTTAATATCCAATGCAATTGCGTATGGATATGATGGGAAAACACTTGGTATTACATTAAGAGATGCTGATAGGTGCGTGTATGTTGATGTGTGGGACCGTGGTAAAGGAATTGATGAATCGCATATTGATAAAGTATTTGAACGCATGTATACGTTAGAAGATTCAAGGAACCGATTGTATCAAGGCAGCGGTCTTGGGCTTACGATTACAAAACGACTTGTGGAAGCGTTAGGAGGAGAAATTCATCTTTCTAGTACGCCATATAAGAAAACGGTATTTACAATTGTACTGAAAAAAATAGAGTTTTAGCTTGTAGAAAAGAGTATTCTACAAGCTTTTTTTTGAACGTAAGGAATTTGTAAGGAATGGGTAAGAAAAAAGAGATTTTCATTGTCTATGATATAAAGTGAAACTTCCATCAGTGGGGAGGCTTTATCCCCCACTGATGGTTAGTTGAACCAATCGGGCATTAACGGGCGGTTTTATCTTCCTTCGAGTTAGGGGAATCTTACTGCCCGTTAATGCGGGGGAAGTATGAAGTGGAAGCGAAAGGGGAAAATGATATGTCCTATGTATTAAAAACAAATCAGTTAACAAAAGTATTTGAGGGGAAAGAAGTGATTTCTGGGGTTAATATGCATGTGAAAAAAGGAGAAATCTATGGCTTTTTAGGACCTAATGGTGCTGGTAAAACAACGATTATGAAGATGATTACAAATTTAATAAAACCAACGAGTGGGGATATTGAAATTTTCGGTGAGAAATTAACCGATACATCTTATGACGTGTTAAAACGAATGGGAACAATTATTGAATATCCAATCTTTTATGACAAATTAACAGCTAAAGAAAATTTATATTTACATTGTGAATATATGGGTTACTACGACAAGAAGGGGATTGAGCATGCACTAGATCTTGTCAATTTACACAATGTGGAGAATAAAAAAGTAAAAGACTTTTCACTGGGGATGAAGCAAAGGTTAGGAATTGCCAGAGCAATTTTGACAAAGCCGGAGCTATTAATTTTAGATGAACCAATCAACGGTTTAGATCCAATCGGGATTAGAGAACTGCGCGACCTATTTAAAATGCTTTGCAAAGAATATGGGATTACGCTATTAGTCTCTAGCCACATTTTAGGAGAAATGGAGCAAATGGCAGATACGATTGGTGTAATTCAAAATGGAAAATTGATAAAAGAAGTTTCAATGAAAAGTATTAATGGGAAGCAAACGGAGTATATTGAAATTCACGTTCAAGATGTGAAACGAGCGGCTTATGTTTTAGAAAATAAACTCAGCATAACAAACTACAAAATTATGAGTGAGGGTATCATTCGTGTGTATGAAATGACAGCTACGCAGCAAGCAATTTCTAAAACGCTGATCATGAATGACATAGAAATTGAAAGTATAAATAAAAAGCATAGCTCATTAGAAGAGTATTTCTTGAACCTTGTGAATGGAGAGGGAATCCGTGCTTAATTTAATGAGACTTGAGCTTATGAAATTTAAAATGGCGCCTATTATGAGAGGGGCACTCATTGACACTTTTTCACGAGCGGTATTTATGATTTTCGGAGCAAGTCTAATTGCAAAATTTATTATTCAAGAGTTTCAAGAAAAGACGATGACAGTGCTATTTATGTATCCAATTAATCGTAAAAAGATGATGTTTGCAAAATTATTTATTATCATTTTTTTTACACTTTGCTTTATTGTGATTTCAGATATTATCATTTTTAGCGTTGTTTATGTATTCAATTTGTATCAGCCAATCATTGCAGGAACATTAACCGTATCAATCTTACTTCAAAATGCCTTAAAGCTATTCATGAATACATTAGCAGCAACAGGAATTAGTTTAATCCCGATATACTTTGGAATGAAAAAATATTCTGTGCGAACAACGGTTGTGTCAGCGATAGTAATTGTAGCATTGTTAAATTCAGGTAGGGGGACTGGGGGTACATTATTCAATTTTATTGCTATTCCCGTTATATTAGCTTGTATTGGTTTGTTGATCGCTTATATGGCAATAAGAAAGATTGAACAGGTAGATTTGTTTAAATAGGGCAAGTTTAAAGAATAGGAAATAGAAGATAGAAACGAAAAAATATAACTCATTAGAAACATATTTTTAAAATCTAATGAATGAAGGAGAACAACATGCTTAAACTTATGAAACTAGAATGGAAAAAACATCGCTTATCTCGTTATTTTAAAGGAGTAGCAATTTGCATTGTAGCAATTTTCGTTGCTGTCGGTCTTATGGCATGGGGTTCTAGAGCTGAGAGTGAGCAAATGTTTCTAGATTATGCAGGATTTATGTCTTTAACAAATATTTTTATTAGAACAACATTTATGATTTTTTCAGCTGTCATTTTATCACGTTTAGTAATTGATGAATACAAAAGTAAAACGATGCAATTATTGTTTACCTATCCGTTACAACGAAAAAAACTCATGCAAGCGAAGTTAGCAATTGTTTTTGGATTTTGTTTTTGCAGCATAATCATTGCTACTTTTATCATCAATATGTTAATTTTCTTCTTAAATCCAATAATAGGATTCTTTGAAACACCTGTTAGTGTAGGTGAAATCATTGCTACAGTTCCAGCTACTTTTATTAGCGCATTTATGATGGCTGGAGTAAGTCTCATTCCTTTATATTTTGGCATGAGAAAAAAATCAACTCCTACAACGATTACCTCGTCTATATTAATAGGATTATTGATTAACTCCACTGTTTCTAATGGGGGAGGACAGCTTAGTTTGTTTGACTTCATTATAGTACCGATTGTGCTCTGTCTATTAGGTCTTGCAATTGGCTACCTTTCTTATCATAAAGTGGATAAAATAGATGTGGCTTAAATAAAAATACAATCTTGAATGAGATGTGGGCTTAAAATGAACTGGGGAATAAAACATGAAGAAAACGATATTAGCTTCTATTTTAATAATTGTAGTTGCAGGAGTAGTTTTTAGTCTCAAGGAAGTAGGGACAAAGAGTTTTGAAAAAGAAATTTTTTTTGCAGTAGATAGTGTAGAAGAAATAGAAATAAATAACGAAAATTGGGATGTTGCGTTCAAAAGTGCGGAATCAAGCAAAGTAACAATCGCAGCTGAGGGAAAACAGGAAGATAAGAAGAATGATCCTGTAACAATGAAAAAGGATGGAAAGAAAATTGTAGTGAATCAGAAAGAGCGAAAGGAAGGTTTTGCGGGAGGGTTCAGTTTTGGAAAGAAAGGCACTATATATATCAAATAATAATTAGAAGAGGTGAATATACCATGCAGAAAAAATCAACTCGTTCCGTCAGTGACGTATTTGCTATACTGGTTTTTTACTGTACGACGGGACTATTAAGTGCTATTGTTATTCCAGTTTTGGCAACGATCGCGTACGGTTTCGGTTTTTGCACTGTACTTATATTTATTGCAGGTATTATTCGTTCTTTTGGAGTTGTGTGGATAAAAATGGATATTGGACCTGGTTTATCAATCCCTCAGGAGTGGAGCATGGTTTTGGCTCTGATCATAGGTGGAATCGTGGGAAGTATCGCCGTATTTATTTGAATTTTCTATCTAGAAGTTATCGTAAAGTATTACCAGTGAATAAACAATAAAATTGAGCAGGAGGATTTATTTAATAAAACATATGAACTAGGGAGGGAAATAACATGCTGCAATTAATAAAGCTAGAAATAAAGAAAAGTAAGCTCGGCTGGTATATAAAAGGTGCGATTATCGCAAATATAGTGATGGTTGCGATGTTGTTTTTTGTAAGCTATGTGTCACAAATTGAAGGGGATGTAGAATTAGGAAACCCTCAAGGTATTCTTTTAATGGCGAGTGCAATGGTAAGAGGGACGTTTATTGTCTTTGCAGGAGTATTAATTGCGAAATTAGTAATTGAAGAATATAAAAATAAAACAATATTGCTCATGTTTTCGTATCCGATTAATCGAAAAAAAATCATTGCAAGTAAGTTATTAATTACCGCAATACTAACATTCATAACAATCTTATTATCTAACATTTTTATAGTAGGTGTCTTCTTTACAGTAAATAGCTATATTTTAGTTATTCCGAATACAATAACGATAGATGAGTTGATTCAAGAAGGTATAAAAGTGGTTCCTTTTGCCGTTGCAGCTGCAGGAGCAGGTATAATTCCATTATATTTTGGTATGCGTAAATATTCTGTTCCAACAACGATTGTTTCTTCCTTAATTGTTGTGATGATTGCATGTCAAAGCCAGCCAGAGTTTTCATTAGCAACTTTTCTGCCACTTCAATTAGCGCTTGCGGCTATTGGCATTATGATTGCTTATTATGGAATTAGAAATATTGAGAAAGAGGATATGCTATAACGTTTCACATGAAACAAGTTACATAAAAAAGACAAGGTGCTGAATCACCTTGTCTTTTTTATGTCATTACATTTTCGGAGCATCCATCCCCGCAGCAGTCCATTCTTCCTTAGTGGGCCCATAAATACCTGGAACCTTTAATCCAGCTTGGCGCATTAAAACAGTCATTTGACCGCGGTGATGGTTTTGATGGTTAATGAGAGTCATTAAAAATATAGAATTCGGCATTGGGCGTCCAAAAAAATCGTTGATTGTTGTTAAATCTTTATCGGTCCACTGCGTTTGAATTGCTTCAACAAAAGCTGTGTTTACTTTACGGTAATTTTCTGTAATCGTCTTTGCAGAAGTTGGAACAGGATAATCTTTTGTTTCCCCCTCAAACTGTAAACCTGTCCCTGACAGCATTACTGGAATCGCGGTGACGATATGCCAAGCAACTCTACCTAAAGTCCAATGACCAGGTGCAATCTCTTGAGTCAACGATTCATCTGTTAATGCATCCAATACCTTTTGCGTAGAATCAGCCTCGTATTTCCACGTTTTTAGAAAGCCTTCAATTGTTTGATACATGCTATCCCTCCTATGGTTACATTCATATGGTAAATTCGTGAAAGGAGGAGGTTTTTCCTTTCACGAATTAGTTATATTGTTAACATAAGATGAAAGCATCCAAAACGGGGGAATTTAAAGTATTGAGTGTAAAAGAACCAGCATATTTTAAAACGTGGATTACGAAAATATTAATTAATAAGTGTAACGATATGGTACAGAAAAATAAAGTTTTATATGTGGAAGATTACGGAGAAGTGGGTAGTGGGCACGCAGTAAAAGAAAACATGGAACAAAAGCTAGAATTTGAAAATATGCTTAGTCATTTAAGTTTAGAGTATCGACTCGTGATTGTACTCTACTATGTGAATAAATTCAAAACAAAGGAAATTGCGGAGATTTTAAATGAAGAAGAAGGAACTATAAAATCAAGACAAAAGATATAAGCCGAAAGAGAAAAAAGTTGTATGTAATAAATATTAGAATGTAGATCTTGGCTCCTCCTATACAATTAGAATAGATGCAAAAGATCTTGTAGGAGGGCTAGTACATATATGAGGTTATAAATGAATAGTTACGCAAGAGTCAGAATATTATGATTGTAACATGATTATGGCTATAATATAATGAAAATAATCATCATGAATGGACATTCATTTTATTTGTGTAAGAACAGGAAGGAGGAATGGGAATGGAGAAACCTTGGTTACAAAATTATCCAAAGGAAATTCCGCATACAATTTCTAATGATATGCAGCCGCTCCATGTATATTTACAGCAGATGTCTTCTCGGTACCCAGAAAAGAAAGCGCTTCATTTTTTAGGGAAAGATATTACATTTGCAGTGTTAGATCGTAAGGTGAGACAATTTGCAAATTACCTTAAAAGGCTTGGTGTGAAAAAAGGTGACCGAGTTGCGATTATGTTACCAAATTGTCCGCAAGCTGTGATTGGATATTATGGTACGTTACTTGTAGGTGGTATAGTGGTACAAACAAATCCCCTTTATACAGAGAGGGAGTTAGAATATCAGCTCCATGATTCCGGTGCGAAAGTTATTCTTTGTGTTGACCTAGTTTTTCCGAAAGTCACCAATGTTCAATCTGCTACAAAGGTGGAGCACGTTATTGTAACCCGCATTGCTGACTTTTTGCCATTTCCAAAAAATTTACTCTATCCAGTTGTACAAAAGAAGCAAAGCAACCTGGTTGTAACAGTAACGGAAAGTGATACGATTCATGTTTGGAAATCGGTAGAAAAAGAAAGTGATGAAATGGTAGAAGTGCCGTGTGATCCTGAAAATGATTTAGCACTCTTACAATATACTGGAGGTACGACAGGTTTTCCGAAAGGAGTTATGTTAACACACAAAAACCTTGTATCGAATACACTAATGGGTGTGCATTGGCTATATAACTGTACAGAGGGAGAGGAAGTCATTCTCGGTGTTCTTCCATTTTTTCATGTGTATGGAATGACTGCTGTAATGAATTTGGCTATTATGCAAGGGTATAAAATGGTATTGATTCCGAAGTTTGATATGAAAATGGTGTTTGAAGCGATTAAAAAACATAAAGTTACACTATTTCCAGGAGCTCCAACAATTTATATTGCCCTTTTAAATAGTCCTCTACTTCGGGAATATGATATTTCTTCGATTCGGGCTTGTATTAGTGGCTCTGCCCCACTTCCAGTAGAGGTACAAGAGAAATTTGAAAAGATTACAGGCGGTAAGCTGGTAGAAGGATATGGACTCACAGAATCATCTCCAGTTACACACGGCAATTTTTTATGGGAAAAACGTGTGCCGGGAAGTATTGGTGTTCCGTGGCCAGATACAGATGCACGCATTATGTCACTTGAAACAGGAGAATATTTGCCACCCGGTGAGATTGGTGAAATTGTAGTGAAGGGCCCGCAAGTGATGAAAGGATACTGGAATAAGCCTGAGGAAACAGCAGCGGTATTACAGGACGGGTGGTTACACACAGGTGATATTGGGTATATGGATGAGGATGGTTTTTTCTATGTGAAAGATCGCAAGAAAGACATGATTGTTGCCAGCGGATTCAATGTTTATCCGCGCGAAGTGGAAGAAGTATTATATGAGCATGAAAAAGTGCAGGAAGTGGTTACGATTGGTGTTCCAGATCCGTATCGCGGGGAGACTGTGAAAGCTTTTGTTGTGCTAAAAGAAGGAGAAGTTTGTTCTGAAGAAGAGTTAGATCAATTTGCTCGTAAATATTTGGCTGCTTATAAAGTCCCAAAAGTATATGAGTTTCGGAGCGAGTTACCAAAAACAACAGTAGGGAAGATTTTACGCCGTGTCCTTATAGATGAAGAACAGAAGAAGAAAGAGGATGAGAAGACGGGCTAAAGGCCCTTTCTTTTTGAAAATATAGGATATAGGATTGACATTTTTTTGAATAGTCAGTATTATATGAAATATGAATGATCACTCATTCAGTCATCTTCTTGAAGGGGACAGTAAAGTGAAAAAAAATCGACCAAAATATAACCAAATTATTGATGCTGCGGTTATTGTAATTGCAGAAAATGGATACCATCAAGCGCAAGTTTCTAAAATTGCAAAGCAAGCTGGTGTTGCTGATGGAACTATTTATTTATATTTTAAAAATAAAGAAGATATATTAATATCCTTATTCCAAGAGAAGATGGGAGAATTTATAGAAAAAATTCGCAAAAAAACAGCAGGAATTGAAAGCGCTGTAGCGAAGTTATTTATGTTGGTAGAAACGCACTTCTTGCTGTTGTCACAAAATGATCCTCTTGCTATTGTCACGCAACTAGAGCTTCGTCAATCCAACCAAGAGTTACGCCTCAAAATAAATGAAGTATTAAAAGGATACTTACAAGTTATCGATGAGATTTTGGAAACAGGTATAAGACAAGGAGAATTCCAAGCGGATTTAAATGTTCGCGTAGCAAGACAAATGATCTTCGGAACAGTAGATGAAGTTGTGACCAATTGGGTAATGAGCGATCATAAATATGATTTGGTCGCACTTTCAAAAACGGTACATGGGCTGCTTATTTCAGCTTGTGGTTATCGTCAATAATGGGAGGGATCATGTTGAAATTCCTATCTGTAACAGTAGAAGACCATATTGCGGTGGCAACGTTAAATCATCCGCCAGCTAATGCGATGTCTTCACAAGTTATGCATGACGTTACTGAGCTAATTGATCAAGTCGAAAAGGATGAAAATATCCGCGTTGTTGTTCTTCATGGTGAAGGCCGCTTCTTTTCAGCAGGAGCAGATATTAAAGAGTTTACTTCTGTTGAGGAAGCGAAACAAGCAACAGAGTTAGCACAGCTTGGACAAGTTACGTTTGAGCGTGTCGAAAAGTGCTCAAAACCAATCATTGCGGCAATTCATGGAGCGGCACTTGGCGGTGGCCTTGAATTCGCTATGTCTTGCCACATGCGCTTTGCAACTGAAAGTGCAAAGCTTGGTTTACCAGAGCTAACGCTTGGACTTATTCCTGGCTTTGCAGGTACACAGCGTTTGCCACGCTATGTTGGTAAAGCGAAGGCTTGTGAAATGATGCTAACAAGTACACCAATTACAGGTACACAGGCATTAGAATGGGGACTTGTTAACGGCGTGTTCTCAGAAGAAACACTTTTAGAAGAGACTCTCAAAATCGCAAAACAAATTGCTGGCAAAAGCCCAGCGACAACTCGTGCTGTGTTAGAGCTATTACAAACAACAAAATCATCTCATTATTATGAAGGTGTACAGCGTGAAGCACAAATATTTGGTGAAGTGTTTACGGGTGAAGATGGAAGAGAAGGTGTAGCGGCATTTTTAGAAAAACGCAAACCTTCATTTAGTGGTAGGTAGTTCAAATTATTTTTTTAATATAAATTACCAGAATATTAAAATTGATAGAATCTTTCTGAAAAACAAGGGGGTAAATGGAATGAACATCTACGTACTCATGAAACGAACATTTGATACAGAAGAAAAAATCGTAATTAAAAACGGTGCAATTTATGATGGCGAAGCGGAATTCATCATCAACCCTTACGATGAATATGCGATTGAAGAAGCAATTCAAGTAAGAGACGCACAAGGCGGTGAAATTACGGTTGTAACAGTTGGCGGAGAAGATAGTGAAAAAGAACTTCGCACTGCGCTAGCGATGGGCTGTGATAAAGCGGTATTAATCAATATTGAAGATGATGTTGAGAATGGTGACCAATTTACAACAGCGAAAGTGCTTGCTGAATATTTAAAAGATAAAGAAGTAGATTTAATTTTAGGTGGCAACGTAGCGATTGATGGTGCGTCTGGACAAGTTGGCCCACGCGTAGCGGAAGCGCTAAATATTCCATATGTAACAACAATTACGAAGCTTGAAATTAATGGCACAAGCGTGAAAATTGAGCGCGATGTCGAAGGTGATACTGAAGTGATTGAAACATCACTACCACTTTTAGCAACAGCGCAACAAGGTTTAAATGAACCGCGTTATCCATCGCTTCCAGGTATTATGAAAGCGAAGAAAAAACCGCTTGAAGAACTAGAATTAGATGATTTAGATTTAGAGGAAGATGATGTGGAAGCAAAAACAAAAACAATCGAAATCTATTTACCTCCTAAGAAAGATGCAGGAAAAGTGTTACAAGGCGAGCTGCAAGATCAAGTAAAAGAACTTGTATCGTTGCTCCATACAGAAGCGAAAGTAATCTAATAAAATACGAAATTATATATGCAGGAGGGAAAATCTATGGCTCGTAAAGTATTAGTAATGGGTGAAGTTCGTGACGGATCACTACGTAACGTTTCTTTTGAAGCAGTAGCAGCAGCGAAAACAATCGCAGAAGGCGGTGAAGTGGTTGGCCTTCTAGTTGGAGAGAGCGTTGCATCTTTTGCAAATGAATTGATTCATTACGGTGCAGATCGCGTTGTGACAGTTGAAAATGATAAATTAAAATCATATACATCCGATGGTTATGCACAAGCATTTTTAGCTGTGTATGGTGAAGAGAAGCCAGAAGGTATTGTCTTTGGACATACAGCACTCGGTAAAGATTTATCACCAAAGTTAGCTGCTAAGCTTGAAGCTGGCCTTGTTTCTGATGTAACTGCATTAGAAGTTGCAGGTGGAAATGTTGTCTTCACACGCCCAATTTATTCTGGTAAAGCGTTTGAGAAGAAGGTTGTAACAGATGGTATTCTATTTGCGACAGTTCGTCCAAATAACATTACGCCACTTGAAAAAGATGAAGCGAGTACAGGTGATGTATCTTCTATTACAGTTGATGTAAAAGATTTACGTACAATCATTCAAGATGTTGTGCGTAAAACAGCAGAAGGTGTAGATCTTTCAGAAGCGAAAGTTATTATTGCTGGTGGACGCGGAGTGAAAAGTGAAGACGGTTTTAAACCGTTAAAGGAATTAGCAGATGTATTAGGTGGTGCTGTTGGTGCATCACGTGGTGCTTGTGACGCAGAGTATTGCGATTACTCATTACAAATTGGACAAACAGGTAAAGTTGTTACGCCAGACTTATATATTGCATGCGGTATTTCTGGCGCAATTCAGCATTTAGCTGGTATGTCTAACTCAAAAGTAATCGTTGCAATTAATAAAGATCCAGAAGCAAGTATTTTCAAAGTAGCTGATTATGGTATTGTTGGCGACTTATTTGAAGTGGTTCCTTTATTAACAGAAGAGTTTAAAAAGTTAAAAGTACATTCTTAATTTGAGTGACCCTTGAGTTCCAAGTGAAATACCCCTATATATAGAAAAACGAGAGGTCCCCTGCCTCTCGTTTTTTAGCATATACCATAGATTTTTTGTATAGTATAAAGGTACATTTTTTTGTTACAATACATAACGATACATAATATTCGCCACGTATATAACTTAATGATATACTTTTGGTAGAATATACTTGAAGGAGGAAACAAAATGGCAATTGTAAACGCAACTGACCAAAACTTCGCAGCTGAAACAAGCGAAGGTATTGTATTATTAGATTTCTGGGCACCATGGTGTGGGCCTTGTAAAATGATCGCTCCTGTATTAGAGGAAATCGATGCAGAATTAGGCGAAAAAGTAAAAGTAGTAAAAGTAGACGTTGATGAAAACCAAGAAACTGCTCGTAGTTTTGAAGTAATGAGCATTCCATCTCTTTTCGTGTTAAAAGATGGTAAAGTGGTTGACCAAGCGTTAGGATACAAACCAAAAGAAGCGTTAGTAGAATTAGTTTCTAAACACTTCTAAAACAAAAAAGCTGCCATGAGGTAGCTTTTTTGTTTTAAGTCTCTGTTAGATGATAATAATACAATTAGTAAGGGATGAAGAACCCCGCCGATTAAAGTTTCACTTTACCCCTCATTAATGGGTATTAAGACTTCACTTCAAAATTCAGTGAAAGCAAAGAAGTTAGGTGGGGATCAGCTGCCCGTAAAAGTCTGATTGGTGAGGGCTGATAATCAGCGAGGAATAAAGCCCACCACTGATTAAAATTTCACGTTATGGTTTGTGTAATAAGGAGAATAAATTTAATTATTCAAAGCATCTTTGGCGCATTTCTTTTAAAAAGGTTTCAGTGATTTTAAATCCAGAACCCTCTCCTATAATAGAGTCAATACCACAATAGGGGCAAACTGCTGTATCATCATCCCACCATTCATTAATTTTACTTGGGATGAAAATTTCTAAACAATAAAAACAACCACACATAGTGTCTTTTTTAAGTAAATTCTATTATGAGAACAGAAACGGTGTGCTTCTTCAAAATATTTCTCCATTGTATCCTCCTTTTTACGCATTTCTTTGATGTTTTATTTGAAAGCTTCTTTTGGATATTTCATGCGCGAATTGTTTATATAATACATCATGATCAAAGGTTAAAAAACAAAATCAAAAATTCTATTTTGTTAGTTTAACATGAAAATTAATAGTACAATTCTATGTGAAAAGAAGAAAATATGTATAATGTTTTCATTTTTTTGTTCTTTCCGTTACAATAAAAGAACGTATGTTGGGTGTTTTGGAATAATAATGATAAATATGTAGAAACGGGGGTTTGCGAGTGCACGAGCATTTAAAAGAAAAATTATCAATTTTACCAGATCAACCAGGCTGTTACTTAATGAAAGATAAGCAAGGAACGGTTATATATGTCGGGAAGGCAAAGGTGTTAAAAAATCGTGTGCGCTCGTATTTTACTGGTTCACATGATGGGAAGACACTCCGTCTTGTCGGAGAAATTGTTGATTTTGAATATATTGTTACCTCCTCGAATCTAGAGGCACTTATTTTAGAATTAAATTTAATCAAAAAATATGATCCGAAATATAATATCCAATTAAAAGATGATAAAACATATCCATTTATTAAAATTACAGCTGAAAAACAGCCACGTTTGCTCATTACGAGAAATGTAAAAAAGGATAAAGGAAAGTATTTTGGTCCGTATCCAAATGCGCAATCAGCTCATGAAACAAAAAAACTATTAGATCGCATGTATCCGCTTCGGAAATGTACAAATATACCAGATAAAGTTTGTTTATATTATCATATGGGACAATGCTTAGCACCTTGTGTACAAGAGGTAACGGATGAACAGAATCAAGAAATTGTAGATGGAATTGTTAAGTTTTTGAATGGTGGACATAAAGAAGTTCGTTCAGAATTAGAAGCGAAAATGTATGAAGCATCGGAAAAATTAGAGTTTGAACGTGCAAAAGAATTACGTGATCAAATTTCTCATATAGATGCGATTATGGAAAAGCAGAAGATGATTATGAGCGACTTAGTTGACCGCGATGTGTTTGGTTATGCGGTGGATAAAGGCTGGATGTGCGTGCAAGTTTTCTTTGTCCGAAAAGGTAAGTTAATCGAGCGCGATGTCTCTATGTTCCCAATTTATGATGAGCCGGAAGAAGGGTTTTTAACATTTATCGGTCAATTTTATGAACAAAACAATCATTTTAAACCAAAGGAAATTGTAGTGCCAGGCAGTATTGATCCTGAATTAGTAGAGCGTTTTTTAGAAGTGGATGTAACGCAGCCAAAACGAGGAAAGAAAAAAGACCTCGTTGAATTAGCAAACAAGAATGCGAAGATCGCTTTAGGGGAGAAGTTTTATTTAATTGAACGTGATGAAGAGAGAACAATTAAGGCTGTTGAAAATTTAGGTAAGCAGCTTGACATTGAAACACCATATCGTATTGAAGCATTTGATAACTCAAATATTCAAGGGACGAATCCAGTTTCAGCAATGATTGTCTTTATTGATGGAAAACCAGCGAAAAAAGAGTATCGAAAATATAAGATAAAGACAGTTCAAGGGCCAGATGATTATGAATCGATGCGAGAGGTTGTACGCCGGCGGTATACGCGTGCTTTAAAAGAAAATTTGCCACTACCTGATTTAATTGTGATTGATGGCGGGAAAGGACATCTTGCAGCTGCTAGTGATGTGCTTGAAAATGAACTTGGCTTATATATTCCGATGGCTGGACTTGTTAAGGATGATAAACACCGTACATCGCATTTAATGATTGGTGATCCTCCTGAGCCTGTTATGCTTGAAAGAAATAGCCAAGAATTTTATTTATTGCAGCGTATTCAAGACGAGGTACACCGATTTGCAATTACATTTCACCGTCAGCTTCACGGGAAATCAGTGATTCAATCTGCTTTAGATGGGATTCCTGGAGTTGGTGAAAAGCGAAAAAAAGTATTGTTAAAACATTTTGGCTCCCTAAAAAAGATGAAAGAAGCTTCTGTGACGGAATTTGTCGAAGCGGGAATGCCGCAAAATGTTGCAGAAACCATTTATTCCTATTTAACAGATAAGAAGACGTTGTAGTTTACAATGTCTTCTATTTTTTGATATAATTTCAGAATATTAAAAATTATTAAAAATGAATGAATATGCAATATAAATCCATTTTGATTTTTCGACATATAAGCTGTAGCTATGAAAACAAAAACAGTTCTTCACACATTTCCTCCTTTTGTTTTCACACGGTAGGGGGAGAAAAAAGGCACTGACCGCTTCTATGCATGGCCGGATGCTCTCTCCCACCTAAAAAGAAATGGTTTATGTCGTTTTTTTAATTTGGATTTATATAGAAAAGTCAACTAAACCTATATGTCTAGTTGACTGTTAATGTAGATTCTACACTTCGATAGGATCTTTTACGTCCCATTTCACAAGAAATGTGATAGAATCCGAACGTTTTTTTTGCTCTTCATATGACTCTGCAACAACATTTCGTTGCTTTTGAATTTGTTCTGCAACAAATCCAGTTTCTAATTGGTAAGAAGAATGTCTAGTTTGCTTTTGACGCTCTGTAATGAGCGGGCTTGTTAGCTGAAAATGCATTTCACGGCGTTTATGCTCGATGATGTTCAAGCGACCCCAGCCAGCTTTTTCAAAAAAATAAATGACTTCTTCAATCGTCTCTAGCGGATATTTTCGTGCTAGGTTTCTGCCGGCCCAGTATAAGATGTCATCTAATTCTTTACCAATTAGGTCAGGTAGTACTTCTTCCCGCAGCAGTTCATAAGCGAAAGCGTGCAATGAAACATCTTCTAAAGATGCTATATCAATTGTATTTTTGCTCAAAATATTCCCCTCTTTCTATAGGGATTATTATATAACATTTCCCATTTATAAAAACAGCACTTTCTTTAGGAAAATCTAAATATATAGAAAGAAAAAAGGAAGTGGCAAATTATATGCAAATTATGTACAAATTATGTATACGTTTTCTTGACGCTTCGACAAAAATAGGAGTAAAATGAATTTGGTATCAAATTATGCTGAAATATTTCGAATAATTTTTTCAGTTTTTCTTATAGCAATAGTGAAAAAACATTATTGTTATAAACTAATACTGAAAGCAGCAGTTAAACACTCAAGGGGGGTAATGGGGACATGAAAGGCCGCGAGTATACGTTTCGCAAGTGGCACTCATTAATGGGGGTCATTCCGGTTGGTGTCTTTTTGACGCAACATTTAGTAGTAAACAATTTTGCAACAAGAGGGGCAGAGGCTTTTAACAAAGCTGCTCATTTTATGGAGCTCCTTCCATTCCGGTATGCGCTAGAAATTTTCGTCATCTTTTTACCGATACTGTACCATGCTATATATGGATTATATATTGCATTTACAGCTAAGAACAATGCGACATCTTATAGTTATTTCCGTAACTGGATGTTCGTCTTCCAACGAATCTCAGGTGTCGTTACGCTTATTTTCTTATCTTGGCACGTTTGGGAAACACGTATTCAGGCAGCAATGGGTAAGCAGGTAAATTATGACATGATGGCAGATATTTTAAGCAACCCAGTTATGTTTGGTTTCTACTTAGTTGGGGTTGTATCAACAATTTTCCACTTTGCGAATGGATTATGGACATTCTGCATTAGCTGGGGAATTACAGTATCGCCACGTTCACAACGTATCTCTACTTATGTAACATTAGCTATTTTCTTAGGTTTATCTTATGTAGGTGTGAGTGCATTATTAGCGTTCATCGATCCACAGCTAGCAAATCAGTAAGGAGTGGGAGAGCATGAAAGGGAAACTTATAGTAGTCGGTGGTGGCTTAGCCGGCTTAATGGCAACGATTAAGGCAGCAGAAGCAGGAGTAAACGTGGAACTGTTCTCTTTAGTACCAGTAAAACGTTCGCATTCTGTATGTGCACAGGGTGGCATGAACGGTGCTGTAAATACGAAAGGTGAAGGGGATTCTCCATGGATTCACTTTGACGATACAATCTATGGTGGTGACTTCTTAGCGAACCAGCCGCCAGTTAAAGCAATGTGTGAAGCAGCGCCTGGTATTATTCATTTAATGGACCGTATGGGTGTTATGTTTAACCGTACAGAAGAAGGACTTCTTGATTTCCGTCGTTTCGGGGGAACACAACATCACCGTACAGCATTCGCTGGTGCAACAACTGGCCAACAATTATTGTACGCATTAGATGAGCAAGTACGCCGTCATGAAGTAGCAGGACTTGTAACGAAATATGAAGGTTGGGATTTCTTACGTGCTGTTGTGGATGACGAAGGCGTATGTCGCGGAATCGTTGCACAAGACTTACAATCTATGGAGATTAAGAGTTTCCAAGCTGATGCCGTAATTATGGCAACAGGGGGCCCTGGTATCATCTTCGGAAAATCAACAAACTCTATTATTAATACAGGTACAGCAGCATCTGCTGTATATCAACAAGGTGCATATTATGCGAATGGTGAGTTCATTCAAATTCACCCAACAGCAATTCCTGGGGACGATAAGTTACGTCTAATGAGTGAATCTGCACGTGGTGAAGGTGGACGCGTTTGGACGTATAAAGACGGTAAGCCATGGTACTTCTTAGAAGAGAAATATCCTGCATACGGAAACCTTGTGCCTCGTGATATCGCAACGCGTGAAATTTTTGACGTGTGTGTCGAGCAAAAACTAGGTATTAATGGTGAAAACATGGTATATCTAGATCTTTCTCATAAAGATCCGAAAGAACTAGATATTAAACTTGGTGGAATTATTGAAATCTATGAAAAGTTCACAGGTGATGATCCTCGTAAACTACCGATGAAAATCTTCCCTGCTGTTCATTATTCAATGGGCGGACTATGGGTTGATTATAAGCAAATGACAAGTATTCCAGGGTTATTTGCAGCAGGTGAGTGTGATTACTCTATGCACGGTGGTAACCGATTAGGTGCTAACTCGTTACTTTCAGCGATTTATGGCGGTATGGTAGCGGGACCAAATGCGATTGAATATATGAAAGGTCTTTCAAAATCATCTGATGCTGTTTCAGCTACTTTATACGAGCAAAATGAATTAATCGAAACAGAGAAATTTAACAATATTTTAACGTTAGATGGTAATGAAAATGCATATGTTCTTCATAAAGAGCTTGGAGAATGGATGACGGATAACGTTACAGTAGTTCGTGAAAATAAAAAGTTATTAGAAACAGATGCGAAAATTCAAGAGTTAATGGAACGTTATAAACGCATTAACATTAACGATACAGCAAAATGGAGTAACCAAGGTGCTTCGTTTACACGCCAACTGGCAAATATGTTTGAATTAGCTCGTGTTATTACAATTGGTGCGTATAACCGTAATGAAAGCCGCGGTGCGCATTATAAACCAGAATTCCCAAATCGTGATGATGCGAACTTCTTAAAAACTACAATGGCGAAGTTTGAAGGAGAAGGAAATGCACCGGCATTCCATTACGAAGACGTTGATGTTTCATTAATCAAACCACGTAAACGTGATTATTCTTCAAAACATGATGTAGCTGCTAAGGGTGAAGAGAAGGGGGATAAACAACATGTCTGAGAAAACAATCCGCCTCATCATTACGAGACAAGATGGACCAGATGCACAATCGTTTGATCAGGAATTTGAAATTCCATATCGCCCAAATATGAATATTATTTCGGCTCTTATGGAAATTCGTCGTAATCCTGTTGATGCAAAAGGAAATCATACGACTCCGGTTGCATGGGATATGAACTGTTTAGAAGAAGTATGTGGTGCTTGTTCTATGGTAATTAACGGTAAACCACGTCAATCATGTACAGCGCTTATCGATAAATTAGAACAACCAGTTCGTATAAAACCGATGAAGACATTCCCGGTAGTACGTGATTTACAAGTTGATCGTAGTCGTATGTTTGATGCTTTGAAACGTGTTAAGGCTTGGGTTCCAATCGATGGTACGTATGATTTAGGACCAGGACCAAGAATGCCAGAGAAAAAGCGTCAATGGGCATATGAACTTTCAAAATGTATGACATGTGGTGTTTGCTTAGAATCATGTCCGAACGTAAACAGTAAATCTGACTTTATCGGACCAGCGCCGCTTTCACAAGCACGTTTATTTAACTCACATCCAACTGGTGAAATGCATAAAGCAGAGCGCTTACGTGCAATTATGGGTGATGGTGGCCTTGCGAACTGTGGTAACTCGCAAAACTGCGTACAATCATGTCCAAAAGGTATCCCGTTAACAACTTCAATTGCAGCATTAAACCGTGATACAACAATTCAGTCGTTTAAAGATTTCTTTGGTAGCGACAATAACTATTAATTTATATTGCCTCTTCGAATCGAAGAGGCAATATTTATATAAATACAAATGGAAAAACCGACATAAAATTCTTCTTTTTGGGTGGGAGAGAGGATCCGATCATGCATAGAAACGGTAGCCCTATTCCGAGTGAAAACAAAGGGAGAAAATGAGTGTAGGTCACCTGTTGTTTTCCATAGCTGCGACTGATATGTTGGAAAATCAAAATGGATATATGGTTTTTAATCGTTTTAATTTTTTGTTTATTCTGAAATTTATTATGTGACTTATGAGAATGAGAGAAAAAGGAGAGAAAAACATGAAGAAGATTTCCTATATTGAAAACTTTGCTAGCTGGGAAAAAGATTTTTCATTTTACATTCCTGTGAAAGTTCGTTTTTGTGAAACAGATATGTTTGGACACATGAATAATGGTGTTGCTTTTACATATTTTGAAGAAGCACGTATTGAATTTTTTAAAGAGCTTGGTTTTATGCAAGAATGGACACATGAAGCATCAGAAACAATGATTGTTGTTGCTGACTTACAATGTAATTTTTTAAAACAAATTTTCTTCGATGAACATTTAAAGGTATATGTAAAAGCTGAAACAATTGGGAATTCTTCTTTGGATTTACACTATATGGTGAAAAATGAAGCGGGAGAAGTTTGCTTAGTAGGGCGCGGGGCAATGGTGCAAGCCTCAAAGAAAACGGGAAAAGGGGCACCTTGGCCCCAAGAATGGAAGCAAAAGCTATTGCAATAAAAATAAGAGAGCTATTTAGCTCTCTTATTTGTTTCACCCATTGCTTCTTCTAATGTTAAGTCATGTTTATGTAAGTATGTAGCATATGGATTACCAACATAGCGAATATGCCATGGTTCGTATGAGTATTCTGTTATATCTGTTTTATCCTCTAAATAACGAATAATGAATCCAAATTCATGGGCATGTGCTGCTACCCATTTACCTTCCTCTGTTTCACCGAAAATAGGCTCTAATTGATAATTTGCTGATTTAGAACTAATATCCATTGTAAGGCCTGTTTGATGTTCGCTTGTTCCAGGGATTGCGCTTACCGAATCTGCTTCAGCTTGTCCTTGTCTTTTTATGTACATATTATGTAACGATTGTTGTCGTTTATAAGAGCGGTATCCTGATACAGCAGTAAGCTCTAGTCCTTGCTCTTTTGCTGCTTGGAACATTTTTTCTAGTGCTACGCCGGCATCTTTACGAAGTAATGTTTTTTCTTTATCTTTTGGATATGCAAATGGAACGTCTGGTCTTATAAGATCGTCTGGTGTATAGCCATCTGGTAATTTACGATGTTTATTTACTAATACAAGAGGTGAATCTGGATTTGTAACAAGAGAGAAATTCTCATCTATTTTTTTAGCAGTATGAGTTGCTTTTGGGAATGTTGGAATCTCTTCTTTTGGATGTTCAATATGTTTTTGTGTTTCGACAGCTTTCGCTTCATTTTGTAATGGAGATTTTGAGCTGAAATAAGCGAAGGATGTAATACCGATTACAATCGTAGTGGCAGAAATAACAATTACCTTTTTCATAACGCTGTGTAATCTCAGTCCTTTCTTATAATTTTTCTAGTATGTTAATTATAAGTCTAGTTTCTATAAAAAGAAATATAAGAGTCGTAACGTAATAGAATTGCAAAGAAAATGTCAAAAAATGTTTGATTTTGTTGATTCATATACATACAAATGGAAAAAACAATACAAAACCTTTCTTTTTGGGTGGGAGAGAGCGTCTGACCATGGATAGAAGCGGACAGTGCCTTTTTTAGCCCCATGCCGAGTAAAACCAAAGGGAGAAAACGAGTGGAGATTTCTTTTTATTTTCATAGCCGCGACTTATATGTTGAAAAATCAAAATGGATATGTATATTGTTCGGATATACACATAAATGGATTGGAATAAACCAAGGGTTAAGAAATAAAAGGATGGCTTAAGCCATCCTTTTATCCCGTTATTCACGGACAGTAAGACCCCCACCTCAAGATTTAGTGAAAGTAAAGAAGATGGGTGAGGGATAAAGAAAACCCAACTGATGGAAGTTTCCCGTTATTTGTTTACTTCAAATGATTTTAAGTTATCACGACGAATTTTATCTTTTTCTGCATCAGATTTTTTGAAATTGTAATCATATAGAGCGCCTTCCCAATCACCATACATTGGGTTAGGGAAAATGATGAATTTCTCGCCAAATTGTGCTTTTGTTTCTTCAACTGTTTGATTGCGATCTTTTACAGATTTCCCATCAAATCCAGTGAAGTCAGATAAGTTATCACCGAAGAATAGGACGATATCGTGTGATTGTGAAACAAGTTCACGACGTTTTTCTTTCCCTTTTTCTTTCGGGTCTTGTAGTAAAATATGTTCTTTCGTTGCTTGTGGAGCGCCAACGCGTTCAAGGTTTTTAATCGTTGCATCTAATTGATTTGTTTTACGGTTTGAAATGTAGTAGATATCGACACCTTTAGATTCAGTATATTTTAAGAAGTCAATTGCACCAGGAAGAGCTGCCGCTTCTGCTTTATTAATCCACTCATCCCATTTATAAGGATAGCCCTTTCCTTCTTTCACAGTCATCGCTTGGTGGGGGCTGTTATCTAAAACGGTTTCATCTAAATCTAGTACAATTGCTGGTTTTTTACTTGTCCCTTTTGCAAGAGCAGCATCGAGTTTTAATTGTCCGATGTTATAGCCTTGATAATACAAAGCTTTTGTTTCACCAGCTGTTTGATACCATAGATCAGCCATTAGCTGTTGATCTGTTAATTTTACTTTTTCTTCTTTTGCTACAGTTTTTTCAGCTGTTCCTGAACATGCTACAAGTGATGTAGAAAGAACTGCTACAGATAATAATGTGGTAATGCCTCTTTTCATTTTCATATGTATCCTCCTTGATGTAACTAAATTCTTTAATATTATATATTAAAATATAATATTTTTTTATACCTTTTTTTATGAACTTTTGTATATTGTCTTTTGTATATATAGTAGTGTGCCTTATATTAGAAAGATGAGCAAAATGATAATGAGTTATTTGACTTACTTTATTGTCAAAATGACAATTATAATTGACAAACTCCGTTCTGTTATTTACAATTTTAACTAAATGAAACAAATGATGGATTAGAGATGATGGTACATATAAGAGAATGAAATATAATACTATATTTTATTTCAAACAATCATAGTCTTTAAGAGAGTACGAATGATATTAAAGGGGAGGCTTTATACTTTGAGTTTACAAATTCAAAACTTAACAAAAACATTTGGAGAATCAAGGGCAGTTAACGGTTTGCAAATCTCGTTACCAAAAGGTGAAGTGTTAGGTTTACTTGGCCGAAATGGTGCAGGGAAAACAACGACAATTAAAATGCTTCTTGGGTTATTAACGCCTAATGAAGGTTCTATTACGTGGGATGGAAAAACATTTGGTAATAGTGGGGTAACAATTGGATATTTGCCAGAGGAAAGAGGATTATATACAAAAAGTAGGGTAATAGATCAACTGCGATATTTTGGTAGATTAGAAGGAATGACGAAGAAAGAAGTCGATCTTGCAATCGATCACTGGTTAGAACGATTAGCAATCCCAGAATATAAATTTAAAACGGCAGGAGAGCTTTCAAAAGGGAATCAACAAAAAATCCAATTAATTGCGGCCCTTCTTCATAATCCAGAACTACTTATTTTAGATGAACCATTTAGCGGACTTGATCCAGTTAATGCTGGAATGCTAGCTAGTATTATTGAAGAACAAGTACAGAGCGGAAAGACGATTATTTTATCAAGTCATCGTATGGAACAAGTAGAGGCTTTTTGCCAACATGTATGTATTTTGAAAAAAGGTGAAGCAGTCGTAGAAGGACAGCTAAGTGATATTAAGAAAGAATACGGTTTTCGTAATTTAACTATTGAAGATACAGCAGAGAATGAAAAGGGATTAGAAGCTATACATGTTCCGTATGAAAAACAACAAGGCCTTCTTTATGTAAAAGTACAAGACGATGCAGAAGCTCTAAAGATTTTGCAACAATTGCAAGAGCAAGGTGTAAGCTTAAGGCAATTTAAAATGCTAGAGCCGACGCTAAACGAAATATTTGTAGAAAGGGCGAAATAACAATGCGTAAATTTTCTCATGTATTTTCATTTTATTTCAGGGAAGCATTTTTTTCTAAAAAATCATTGATTACGAGTGCGATTTTATTTTTAGTTGTGTTTGGAATCTTTGCATTTAACCATTTCACTTCTGATGGAGATAAAAGTAAGGAGAAAGATAAGATTGCAGTTGTAGTAGAAAGTTCTACATATAAAATACAAAAAGAAGAGTTAAATAAGTTATTGCCATCAGCAAAAATAACGGTTGGTTCAAAGGGTGATTTTGATAAATTCCATAAACAAGTAGAAGAAGGAGATTTAGATGGTTTATTCCATGTGAAAGAAAAGAATGGAGTTCCAGAGGTTACGTATATGTTTAATGGGTTCCCTAGTGAAACAACTTCTACAATTATGGCTAGTTATTTAAAGGAGCAATATACGGCAGTAACGGTTGCTAAACATAATGTTTCACCGGAAATTGCACAACAATTGCAAACAGAAATTTCCGTGAAACAAGAAGCGATAAAAGATCGTTCTGCCTCTTTCGGAATTGCATATTTCTTTACATTCGCTTTGTATATGTTCATTGTTGCGTTCGGAAGCACAATTGCGATGAATATTGCTTCTGAAAAAGCTTCTCGCGTTATGGAAGTCATGATTCCGAAAGTAAAACCTCTTACTATGATGTATGCAAAAATTTTGGCAGTTGTTTCAACGGCGTTATTACAACTTGTTATATTGGCATGTGGTTACCTTGTTCCTTGTGTACTAGGCTGGGTAGATTTAGAAAGTGGTTCATTATTTGGATTGCCAATTGATTTTACAAAGCTAGATGCACAAGTTATCAGTATGTTCCTAATTTATTTTGTTACAGGATATTTCCTTTATGCGATGATGTATGCAGCTGCTGGTGCGGTTGTTTCTAAGACTGAGGATTTACAAGGTGTAATGTTCCCGGTGTCGATTTTAATCATGGCAGCATTATTCATTAGTATGAAATCATTAAGTGATCCGAATAGTACTATTGTTGTTGTAAGTTCGTATGTTCCGTTCTTTACACCGATGGTCACATTCTCGCGCATTGTAGCTGGTGAGGCGGGGATGTTAGAAATTACGATAACACTTGCGATTCTTTTGGCGACGATTGGTATATTAAGTGCTGTTACGAGTCGTATTTATGTAAATGGTGTAATGAATTACTCAGACAAAGTGAAATTTAAAGATTTAGCGAAATTTATTAAACGTCAATAATAGGAAAAAGCATGATTTTCTTGTGAAATCATGCTTTTTCTTTATGTATAAATTAAAAATAGTATATAATAATAAGAGTTGTCTTTTAATAGAATGAATAAAAAGGAGGGTGTGCAGATGGGAATTAGTAGCCGTTTTACAGTAGGTGTTCATATGTTAACGTTACTTGCGATAGATCGAAACTCTCGCTGTACCTCTGAATGGATTGCTGGCAGTGTGAATACAAACCCAGTTGTGATTCGCCGCATTACAGGAATGTTAAAAAGAGCAGGTCTAGTGGATGTACAAGCAGGGAAAGGTGGTACATCACTTGCTCGTGATTTAGATGAGATTACATTACTTGATGTATATAAAGCAGTGGAAGTAGTAGAAGAAGGACATCTATTTTCTTTCCATGAGAATCCAAATATTGAATGTCCAGTAGGTGCGAATATTCAATCGGTATTAGAAATTATATTAATACAAGCGCAAGGAGCGATGGAAAGCGTACTTGCGAATGTAACAGTTCAGCAACTTGTTACAAATTTACAATCAAAAATTAAAAAGTAAAAAAAGCGAGCCTCGTATAAGTGGGCTCGCTTCTTTTACTTTCAGAAAGATCGAAGATTCTATTTTTCAGTATTTAATACAAATTTCCCTACAATGGCAGCAACGATACCACCAAGAATTGGTGCAACAATAAATACCCACAATTGAGATACAGCTTCTCCGCCAGCAAATAAAGCTGGTGCTAGGCTACGTGCAGGGTTAACAGAAGTGCCTGTTAATGGAATACCTAATAAGTGAACTAATACCAGTGTAAAGCCAATTACTAATCCAGCTAATTGTGCGTTTCCCTTTTTACCTGTTACTGCAATAATTACTAAAATAAAGACGAATGTTAAAACAAATTCAACTAAGAAAGATCCTGACAAACCAAAATTTCCAAAAGCATTTTGTCCTAAGTTATCTAAAGACATATTAGAAGATTTTAAAATTGTCACTAATGTTGCAGTTCCTAATAAACCACCTAAAACTTGAGCTAATAAATAGTAGCTAAGTTCCATAGCATTCATTCGTTTGTTTACAAACATGGCAATTGATACTGCCGGGTTTACATGACATCCAGAAATTGTTCCAATGCTATATGCCATAGCAACAATTGATAATCCGAAAGCCATTGCAATTCCTAAAGTTCCAATTCCTTCAATTCCGCCGCCTAAAACAGCTGTTCCAGTTCCAAATAATACAAGTACAAAAGTACCAATAAATTCAGCGATTCCTTTTTTTAACATAATTTTCCTCCTCATGTACACATGAATCGTAGTATAGCATAAAATTAGGTGCTTTTAAGTATAAATGGAAAATGAAATAGTATTCTGATAAAAAAATAGGGAAGGATTATACAATTTTGATCAAATAAAAAACATGATTCTCAAAGAATAATCATGTTTTTTATTTATGCAGTGTTTTCATTTGTTATGCTGTTTTCTTTCGTTTAGTAACTGGAATAGATCGATTCAAAATGCTATTTGTGATCATTCCAGCTATAATGATAATCATCCCAATAAGTGAGAGTCCGATAGGGAATGAACCATTTAAGAAAAGCATTTCACCAAGAACAGTAAATACCATAGTTCCGGCTTGCGTTGCTTCTACAGCACCTAATAAGGAAAGGTTATCTTTCGCTAAATCTGTTGCAAAGAAAAATGTCATTGTGGCGATAACACCAGAACATAATGCTAATAAAAATCCTTGAAGCATTTGACCGGATGTTGGAATGCCTGTTGCCCCAAAACCATATATTGCAAGAATAATTGCTATAGGCAGGCTGCCGATTGCCATTCCTAATACACGCTGGAAAGTATCAAGGCGTCCTCCTACAACTTCCATCATTTTTCGATTGCCGAATGGATATAAGAAAGCTGCAAGAACAACAGGAAGAAAACCAGATATAAATTGAGTGGCTGTAATATGCCCAGCTTCTGTTGCTTGCATACAAATTACACCAATTAAAATGAAAAGTGATACGTATAAACTGCGAAGTGGGATTTTTCCGCGTACGCGTTTTGTACCTGTTTTTGTTTCAATCGTAATAAAAAATAATGGCGATAGTAGCAAGCCAGCGAGTATTGTAACTTGCCAAGTTCCTGCAACAAGCCAAGCTGGAGAAAAGACAGCAGCAAAGCTTAATAAAGAATAAAAGCCGATCCCTGCTAAAGATCCCCACCCTAGCCATGCAAAGGGATGTTTTCGCATTTCTGACCATAAGGGCCAAAGGTTTTTGCGAAATAAAACGATAAGGAATAAAATAGGGAGAGCGAATAAAAAGCGAAAAGAAGCAGTCCAAGCCCAGCTTGTTCCAGATACATTCATTGCTCTGTTAATAATGAATGTTGCAGAGAAAAAGGCGGATGATAAAATACCTAATAATATTGCGCGCATGATACGTAAGCACTCCTTTCGAGATTCGAAACATTTATGTATAGTATAATATACTTAAAGTTAATTAAAGTAAACTTTTTTATACTTAGAGGTGATTTTGTTATTATGAAAGAAAAAGAGGATATGCAAACAAAAGAAGTCATTCAGCAAGTTGGTCAGTTATTAAGACAAATTCGTAATGAACAAAAACTGAGTTTAGAAGAATTGGCGCAAAAAACAGGGGTTAGTAAATTAACATTAGGAAAAATCGAAAGAGGTGAAACGAATCCAACATTAGCCGTCATTTGGAAAATTACGAAGGGGCTGTCAATTCCATTGTCGAGGTTAATGGTAGTTGGAGAACCAGTAGCGATTGCTCGCTGTGGAGAAGGATTTGCGGTAGACGTAGGACAGGCATGGCGGTTAGAGACAATGTTCCGGTATACGAAAGAAACGGGCATGGAGATGCATCGTGCTTGTTTAAGACCGCAAAGTATGTATGAGCCAGAGTCTCACCATGAAGGGGCGATTGAACTTGTTACAGTTATGAAAGGACAAGTTGCTATTCAAGTTGAAAATGATGTGTATGAATTAAATGAATTTGATTCGATTCAGTTTGAAGCGAATAAGAAGCATAGTTATAAAAATGCTGGAGATGAAATAGCTGTTTTGCATTTAACGATGAAGTATTCTTCTTAGCTATAAAAAAGAGCGCTTGCAATAAAGCGCTCTTTTTTTATAGATTTTAACTATATTTTTGATAAAATACAGTTAAGTTTAAATATTCTGAAAAAATAAATTGAGTAGGATAAGGGATGAGACGAATGACGAAATTTAGATTATGGAGATTGGTGCAACAAATTCGAACAAGCCTTCGTTTAAAGTTATTAACATGTTTTTTAGTGGTCGCACTTATTCCGCTCATGTTGTTTAGTTGGATGTCATATGAAAAGTCATCCAATCTTGTAAATGAACAGTTTGGGGATTATGGAAAGTTTGCTATATCGCAGCTTCAAACTCAAATTGAATTAACATTAAGCCATATGCATTTAATTGCTAGTGATATTCAAGAATATTTATCAGACCCGACATTAATTGTTTTAAAAAAAGAAGCACCGAAATCGTATTCGGAATTTATTATTGAGAAAAATTTTGAAAGGTTTTTAGAAGCGCATAAAACAGCACAAACGAAGGGGATCTTTTTAATTACACCTAGCGGTTATTATTATGGAGATCGGTATTTAGATGTGCAGAAACTAAAACAAGAAAAATTTTGGGAAGAACAAGGGAATTTATCACAAGGGTATTGGAATGGGATCTATGTTCCGAATCATTACTCTGCACTTGATAAAAGCAAAGTAATTGGATTACTTGTTCCAGTTAAAACATCATTCGGTAGCTTGAAAGATAGCCGAATATTAGTGGAAACAGATGCGACGGATTTATTTAAGTTTATTGATTCATTAGAAACAGATTTGCATGCATTGATTACCATTCGTGATGAAAAAAAACAGGTGATTTATACGACGGATGAAAATTATAAAAAAAACAAGGATGATATCATTTGGGAAAAGCCAATTCCATCAAATAAATGGAGTCTAGAAATTATTATTCCAGAAAAAGAATTTTATCAATCCTCTACAATTATTTTGTTTGTTACATTAATTGGAATTGTTGTATCACTGTGCTTAGCTTTTATGCTGGCATTTTTAATCTCGGCTAAGTTAACGGAAAATATCACGAATTTGGATCATGCAATATCTCAAGTAAGTAAAGGAGATTTTTATACAAATATACCAGTAAATTCACAAGATGAAGTAGGGAGTTTAACTGTGAATTTTAATAAAATGGTTGTTAAAATTAAATCATTAGTAGAAGAAATATATCAGAAAGAAAAGTTGAAAAAAGAAGCTGAGCTCAAGGCAATTCATTATCAAATTAATCCGCACTTGCTATTTAATACATTAAATTCTATTCAATGGAAAGCAAAGCTTCAGGGGGCAAGTGATGTAAGTGAAATGATTTATCATCTTGTTGCTGTGTTAGAAGGGAATTTAAATTTTGCGAATGATCTTGTCACACTCCAAAGTGAACTAACCATTATTGAGCACTATTTAAAGGTACAGGAGATTCGATTTGGAAATCATTTTTCTTATACGCAAAATGTCTCGTCTTCTATGAAAGGGGAACATATTCCAAGAATGTCGCTTCAGCCTATATTTGAAAACATATTTTTTCATGCTTTCGACGATGGACATGGAGCTATTACATTATCGGCATTTGAAAAGGATAATGGTGACTTATGTATACATATTACCGATGATGGTCGTGGTATTTCTGATAGGCGGAAACGGGATTTATTACAAGAGCCGTCTGCAGAACAAAGAGGTGGGCTTGGATTATATAATATCGATCAAAAATTCAAATTACATTTTGGGCTAGAGTACGGATTAACGATTCAATCAGAAGAAAAGAAAGGAACTATAGTTCAGATTCTTTGGCCAAAGGGAGGGATACAGAAGTGAAACGTATTAAAGTGCTCATTGCGGATGACGAGACGATTGTTCGAAGGGGATTGAAGATGGCGGTAGATTGGTCGGCGTATAATATGGAAGTAGTAGCGGATGTGCCAAATGGTGAGAGAGGATGGGAGGAGTTTGTACAGCATGAGCCAGAAGTGGTTATTACAGATATTGTTATGCCTGTTGTAAATGGAATTGAGTTTGTGAAAAAGATTAAACAACATGCGCCGAAAACAAAGGTATTATTATTAAGTTGTCATCGTGATTTTGAATATGCGCAAGAAGGAATTAAACTGGGGGTTTCAGGTTATTTATTGAAAACATCGTTTCATGATGAGGAGCTGGATCAATATTTACGAGCATTTCAAAAAGAGTTAATGATTCATAGGGAAGCGGAAGGGATTGAACAGCAAAAATTCCTCTTTTACGAAGATTTTTTTCAATGGTTATGTGGTTTTCAAAATCAGTTTCAAGAAGTACTTGTGGATTTATTTCGTAATGAATGGAAATGGATGAACGATGGGTATTATGCTTGTTTTATAAGATCGGAATCGAGATTACATCTCATATTACAAGATATTGATCAAAAGATACCAAATCCACATGTGAAGATCTTATGTGGAAAGGAGCAATGTTTCTTATTTCTTAATGAAAACTATAAGGAAATGATGGAGCAAATGTTTATGGATGTAAAGAGTACATACGAAGAGCTATATTGGATTACATCAGGGGAGCTGTTCAGTATAGAGCAATGGATCGATTCGGTTAAATCGATGAAGCAATTTGCAGAACTTGAGATTAAGTATAAAGTAACGATTAACAATTGGCCAAAAACAATTAAAGAGGCTATTTTGTATACAATGAATCATTTATCAGAGCCAATTGTTGTTTCAGAAGTGGCAGAGATGGTGGGACTAAGCAGGAGCCATTTTAGTATGCTTTTTAAAAAGATAATAGGTGAAAGTTTTCATTCTTTTACAGAACGAAGAAAACTTGAACTTGCCATGCAAATGCTTCAAACAACCTCACTTACGATTCAAGAGGTAGCGGAACATATTGGTATTTCAAATAGTAAATATTTTAGTAAATGGTTTAAAAAGTGTACAGGAACAACGCCATCAGAATATCGAGAAAAACAATGTGGAACTTTATATAAAACAAATTGACACCCTGATTTCGTCGAGCGAACAATTTGATAACAAAAATCGAACAAATCGATGTTTTTAACCGCTTTCATAAAAGGTAAAATGAAAGCGGTTAAATTATTTATTCTGAAAAATCAGAAATAAAAAAGCTTTTTGGAGAAGGGGAGTGTGTGCAGTGAGAAAAATGGTACATGTATGTCTTAGTTTTATGCTCGTACTTATTGTTTTTTTAGCTGGTTGTAGCTCAAATGAGACTACAAGTAAAAAATCATCAAAGGATGATGAAAAGAAACAAACATCAAATGATGGAACAGTTTTGCGATTTGCAACTTGGGATTCTGGAAAAAATTTGAAGATTCAGCAGCAAATTGCAAAGAAATTTGAAGAGAAGAATCCGGGAGTAAAAGTACAGGTGGAGGCTTATGGTGATGGTTTTGATCAAAAGCTCGCAGCATCTTTCGGGGCGAAAAACCCACCGGATGTTATGTATATGTGGAATTTCCCAGCTTACTATAAATCTCTTGAGCCTTTAGATGAACTGGCAAAGAAAGATCCAGATATGAAATTAGATGACTTTTATCAAGGGCTATTTAACTACTCTAGTATTGACGGGAAATTATATGGTATGCCAGCAGGGTTTACAACGCGGGTTATATATTACAATAAAAAGTTATTTGATAAAGCGAATATTCCATACCCGAAAGATGGATGGACTTGGGATGAGTTTGTAGACACTGCGAAAAAGTTAACAGATGCAAGCAATAAACAATATGGCTTTGCTTTACGACCTGAGCCAGATACGTATGATTTACAAGGGTTTATTTGGAGTAACGGTAGTAGTTTTGTAAGTGAAGATGGAAAACAAATAAAAGGACATATGAACAGTCCAGAAACAATTGAAGTTATGAAATCTTTCCAAAGTATGCTAAAGGATAAAACGGCTGTATTAGTAGGTGGAAAAAATCAACAGAGCGGTGATGATATTTTTAAAGCTGGGAAGTTAGCGATGTGGGAGAGTGGAATTTGGCCATTAGAAGGATTTAAAGATGCAAAAATTGATTTTGGTACAGTAGAACCTCCTGCATTTAAAGGGAAACCAGTGAAGGGACTTGTTGGTACATCAGCTGTTTCAATTGCAAAAGATGCAAAGCATAAAGAGTTAGCTTGGGAGTTTGTTAAGTTTTATTCTTCACCAGAAGCGATTAAAATGCGAACTTCTGATTTGCCAGTTCGAATTAGTGTTGTAAAAGAATTGAAGAAAGAGGAAGATGCGAATGTTAAACCGTTCTACACAATGCTAGAACGTTCAACAAATACACCAGCATTTTTACTTAACCCAAAATGGGATGAAGTAAACCGGAATTTATCAGCGGCAATAAATGCAATTATGCTTGGACAAGATCCAGAGCAATTATTAAATAAAGCTGTTCAAGATTCAGAGAAATATATGGATAAATAATTGTAAAAGCAAAGAGGTGTGGATGTTGAAATATGGAGTATCTATAGAAAGTGAAACGAATATAGCCATTAGGAAAAAGAAAATGAAATGGGAGAAACTCGTTCCTTATGCATTTATATTTCCATGGGTATTTGGCTTTGTAGCCTTTACCCTTGGTCCTCTTTTATTTTCATTATTTATTAGTTTTTTTGACTGGCCGCTTATTGGAGAAGTTCAATTTGTTGGACTAAAAAACTATCAAGATATGTTTCTAAATGACCCGATGTTTTGGGACTCGTTATGGGTTACTGTGAAATTTGCAGCATTATTTGTTCCGTTTAATTTAATTATTGCCCTATTTTTAGCGATTTTGCTAAATCAAAAGGTAAAAGGATATGCGTTTTTTCGAACATTTTTCTATTTGCCAAGCGTTATTTCTGGTGTGGCTTTAGCGATGATTTGGGCATGGGTGTATAACGGAGAGTATGGTATTTTGAATTACTTTCTATCGCTTGTTGGTATAAAAGGACCAAATTGGTTAAGTGATCCGAACTGGTCGCTAATTGCGATGGTAATTGCTAGTTTATGGGGACAAGGTACGCTTATGCTCATTTTTTTAGCAGGATTAAAAAATATCCCGCAAAACTTGTATGAGGCTGCTTCCATTGATGGAGCTGGAAAAGTGCAACAATTTTTCAAAATTACATTGCCGATGTTAACGCCGACGATTTTATTTAATTTAATTACAACAATTATCGGTGCGTTTCAACAATTAACATTAGCGCTTGTATTAACCGGCGGAGGTCCATTAAAGTCCACCTATTTTTACGCGATGTATGTATATGAAAATGCATTTAAGTATTTTAAAATGGGCTATTCATCAGCGAATGCTTGGTTTATGTTTTTAATCATTTTAGGGTTAACACTACTTGTTTTTAAATCATCAGCAGCTTGGGTTTATTATGAAAATGAGATGAAGTCAAAGTAGAAGATGAATAAGGAGGATGCAGTGTGAGAACGAAGAAGCGCATACATCGAATTGTAGTGTACGCACTATTAATAGGTTTTTCCATTTTATTTTTATTGCCCTTCTTTTGGATGATTACAACATCTGTGAAATCACCAGAAGAATTATATTTATATCCGCCAAAGTGGATTCCATCTGAGTTTAAATTTAGTAATTTTGCAAAGGCGTGGACGAGTCAACCATTTAATACTTTTTTATGGAATTCAATTGTTGTAACAGTATTTTCAACAATCGGACAGTTAATATCATCTTCTTTAGTAGCATACGGTTTTGCACGTTTTAAATTTAAAGGACGGGATATTTTGTTCATGATTGTGCTAGCGACGATGATGATTCCGTGGGAAGTAACGATGATTCCGCTTTATATGGAATTTAATGCTCTCGGCTGGATTAATACGTTAAAATCTTTAATTATTCCATCTTGGTTTGGCGGTGCGTTTTTTATCTTTTTAATGAGACAATTTATTATGTCTGTTCCAAAGGAGCTAGATGAGGCTGCAAGGATGGATGGTGCGAACGCTTTTCAAGTTTACTACCGTATTTATTTACCGATTATGAAACCGATTTTAATTCTTGTTGCTGTTTTTAATATTTTAGGATGTTGGAACGATTATCTAGGACCGCTTATTTTCTTAAATGACCAAAGCAAATATACATTAACGCTAGGCTTAGCACAGTTTAAAGGTATGTTTGGCGTTGATATGGAAGGGATTATGGCGGTGACATTGTTAATTAGTATTGTACCTCTTGCACTCTTCTTTTTCGCACAACGCTATATTGTGGAAGAGTCGGGGCATACGGGCCTTAAATAATAGAGCGTAGAAATGATGTGACAAAGTGAATGCAAAAAGGAGGATCGATATGGGACATAACATGTTAGAGGACTTAGAAAATGTTCAAGTAACAGGGCGGAATCGCATGGAGGGAAGAGCACATTTTATTCCATTTCAAACTGAACAAGCGGCTCTATCTTTTACGCGTGAAAGCTCTTCTTATTACAAATTGCTGAATGGAATGTGGAAGTTTTTGTACTTAGAATCCCCAAAGCAACTTCCAGAGAATTTTTTCATAAGTGACTTTGATTGTAGTGAATGGGATACGATTCATGTACCTGGGCATTGGCAATTGCAAGGATACGGAAAGCCGCATTATACCGATTTATATTATCCGTTTCCGGTTCAGCCACCCCATGTTCCATTTGAAAATCAAGTGGGTTGTTATAAAAATGAATTTTATATACCAGAAAGTTGGAACGGAGGATGTATTCGTATTCGATTTGAAGGTGTGGATAGTGCCTTTCATTTATGGATAAATGGAGAAGAAGTGGGATATAGCCAAGGAAGTCGTTTGACGGCAGAGTTTGATATTACATCGTTTGTTCATGCCGGAAAGAATACGATGACAGTATGTGTGTATAGATGGTGTGATGGATCTTATATAGAAGATCAAGATATGTGGTGGTTAAGTGGTATTTTTCGTGATGTGTACATTGTGCATGAACCTGCTGTACATATTTATGATATGACGTTATGTACAACGCTTGATGAAAATTATGAAAATGGTGTATTACAACTAAGTACAAAGATTTGCAACGAACAATTACTGAATAAAAATTATGTACTAGAGTATAAGTTTTGTAATAAGAATGGGGAAGTATTAGATCAACATACATCGTATTTGGACTTACAGGGGAAAAGGGATATAGATGATACACATTCGTTTTCTGTCAAAAAGCCGCAGAAATGGTCCGCAGAAGACCCGTATTTGTATATTGTATTGTTCACGATTCGAAACGAAAATAGTGAAGTTGTAGAAGTGATTTCACAGAAGATCGGTTTCCGGATGATTGAGATGAAGGATAGAAATCTTCTTGTCAATGGTATTCCCATTATATTTAAAGGGGTGAATCGTCACGATCACGACCCGGATACAGGAAGATATGTCACATATGAAACAATGAAACAAGATGTAATGCTTATGAAACAGCATAATATTAATGCGGTGCGAACAGCACATTATCCGAATGATCCACGTTTTTATGATCTATGCGATGAATATGGTTTATATGTAATTGATGAGGCTGATTTGGAATGCCATGGATTTGAGTTGATTGGTAATGCAAACGTATTAAGTGATGATCCTGAATGGGAAAATGCTTATGTAGATCGTGTGGAACGTATGGTGCGTCGAGATCGCAATCATTCTTCAATTATTATGTGGTCACTCGGAAATGAATCTGGGTTCGGTTGTAATTTTATTGCAATGGCGAATAAGTGTAGGGAATTGGACCAATCAAGAATCATTCATTACGAAGGGGATCGAGAAACGAAAGTCGCTGATATTTTTAGTACAATGTATTCTTCAGTCGAAAAGATTATTGGTTATGCAGAAGAAGAAAAGTGGGAAAAACCTCATATTTTATGTGAGTATGCTCATGCGATGGGAAATGGACCAGGCGGATTAAAAGAATATTGGGAAGCGATTTATAGTCATAAAAGATTACAAGGTGGCTTTGTTTGGGAATGGATTGATCACGGATTACGTCAAGTGAATGAAAATGGAGAAGAGTACTTTGCATATGGAGGTAACTTTGGAGATACTCCGCATAATAGTAATTTCTGCATTGATGGACTACTCTTGCCAGATCGAACGCCATCGCCAGCTTTGTTGCAATATAAGAAAATAATTGAACCTATTAAAGTAGGAGAGATAGACATACGAAGTGGTAGGATTTCGATACAAAATATATATGATTTTCGCTCATTGAAAGGCTATCGTGTGCAGTGGACTGTCAAAAAAGAAGGAAAAGTAATTGCGAGTGATTCTATAGATGCCCCGCCTTTGTTACCGAAAGAGAGTTGTGAGATTCAGTTGCTCTTTAAAGATGAAATAGCCCTTCATACAGAGGAGGATTGCTATGTAACAGTATCGATTGTATTAGGAGCAGATACAAATTGGGGAGTAGCAGGACATGAAATAGCTTGGGAACAATTTTGTATTCCAGCTCTGAAAAAGATAAGAAGAAAAAGAGATTCGAAGTTATATGAGCCAGTAACTTTACATGAAACAAAGGAGGAAATTCGTGTTGCTGCTGAAAGTTTTGCTATTTCTTTTCACCCTGTAACAGGGTGTATAAAAGACTGGACCTTTAAAGGGCAATCACTTATGGAAGAAGGGCCTGAATTAAATATTTGGCGGGCAACAATTGATAATGATATGTATGTAGTTGAAAAATGGAAAGAACAATATGTACACCTTGTGAAACATGACGTAGCGAGTATAGAAGCTGTACAACTTGAAAATGGAAATGTTGAAGTTGTTGTGAAAGGATTTATTTCCCCGCTTGTCGTGAATTGGAAAATTGCTTTTACTTATACGTATGAAATTGAAAGAAGCGGAGCTATGAAAATAGAGACAAAGTTGAATCCAAGCGGTACTTTACCAGAGATGCTTCCGCGAATTGGGCTCGAAATGCGTCTGCCAAAACAATATCAAAATGTAAGTTGGTTTGGACGTGGACCAGGAGAATCATATGTGGATAGTAAAGAAGCGAACAAAATAGATTTGTATGAAATGACTGTAAAGGATTTATTTTTCCCGTATGTTTTTCCGCAAGAGACGGGAAATCGAACAGATGTAAAGTGGGTTTCGTTATATGATCAATATCATGTTGGATTTGTTGCGCATAGTACGCAAGATTTTAATTTTAGCGCCTTGCCTTACACGACAGAAGATTTAGAGAAAGCAGAGCATTTATATGAATTACAAGAAAGGGAGTTTGTTACGTTCCATCTAGATTATAAGCAAAATGGTTTAGGAAGCGCGAGTTGTGGGCCGGCTCAGCTTCAGGAGTATCAGTTGAAGCCGGAGCCGTGCCAGTTTGAAGTGTACATTGTTCCTTTTAATGGGGATCATAAACGAGCTTTTGAGATCGTAAAAGAATCTTAAATTACAAGAGAGCCCTTCTATTGCTAGGGCTCTTTCCTAGGGGGATATAAATGTTTGATTTACAACAAGTTCCATTTAGTCGGTACGGTTCTTTTTTAGTTATTTCTTTAAACTATGATAACGGATTATTGATTCGAAACATTCGCGGTGGTGACGACGATTTTGGTGAAGTGTTTAAAATAGAGGTATTAAATCGGGAAGGAGAGGTTTTACCATGTGAAACAAAGATGTCGCCATCTTTACTAACGCTCCAAACTGTAGAAGGTGATGTGAAGATTTGTTTCTCTCATTCTGATACAATTCGTTTTTATTCGGATCGATTGCAGCTACGTTTTATTGGGATTACAAGTTCGTATGATTACTGTATTCCAAGTGCACAAGGTGGGTGGGAAATTAATAGCTTTTCAAAAGAAATGAGGTTTCATTTATCTGCTATAGAAGGGGTTATGCATATGGATGCCCCGTTTGAAGAACTTCGTTGTAAACATATTATTGTTGATATTTATGCGCAAGATGAAGAATCAGGGATTGATGTGGAACTAACGGAATACAAAACAGTATTGCAGAAGCCGAAGGAGACGAAGACATTCGCGGAGGCGGTGGATGCTGCTGAAGTGGATTTTGTAAATTGGTTACGTCATACATTGGCTGTCCCGAAAGACTTATTGAAAGGAAGAGAGTTAGCGGCTTATATTACATGGTCTTGTATGGTAGAAGCGGAAGGGTATTTACCGAGAAAAGCGATGTATATGTCAAAAAACTGGATGACAAATATATGGAGTTGGGATCATTGTTTTAATGCGATGGCATTAGCGATGCATCAGCCGACAGTGGCGTGGGATCAATTTATGATTTTCTTTGATAAGCAAGATGAGTGCGGTGTATTACCGGATTATATTAACGATAAAAGTGGGCTATGGAATTGCTGTAAACCACCTATTCATGGGTGGACGCTGAAATGGATGATGGAACATACAGATTTTATAACAGAAGAGCATTTACAAGAAGTGTATGAACCGTTATGCAAATGGACGGATTGGTGGTTTACATATCGAGATGATGATGAGGATGGGGTTCCTCAATATAATCATGGGAATGATAGCGGTTGGGATAATAGTACGATTTTTCACCGTGGTGCCCCTATTGAGAGTCCGGACTTAAGCTCATTTCTTATTTTACAAATGGAGGTATTATCGGAGGTCGCGGAGAAGCTTGGATTTGAAGAAGAAGCAAAGCGATGGGAAGCGCGAGCAAATACAACGCTCAATCGTATGATTCAACATTGTTGGAGAGAAAAGCGTTTTATTGCCCCGCAATCTGGGAATCATTCATATGAAGTATCAGATAGTCTTGTGTTATATATTCCTCTCATTTTAGGAAAAAGGTTACCTAAAGAAATCATTGAAAGCTTACTTGTAGAATTGAAAAAAGAAAATCACTTTTTGACAAAGTATGGTTTTGCAACAGAGAGTATAAGGAGTCCATATTATCGTGATGATGGATATTGGCGCGGGCCAATTTGGGCACCGACAACATTTATTATGACTGAGGCTTTACAAGCAGTTGGCAAAAATGAATTTGCAAAGGATATTGCTGTTCGTTTTTGTAGGATGGCAAATAAAAGTGGGATGGCTGAAAATTTTCATGCACAAACCGGGCAAGGATTGCGTGATTTAGCGTTTACATGGACTTCTAGTGTGTTTCTTATTTTAGCAAATAAGTATTTGTTAACACAAAAAGAAAGTATGCTCTATCAAAAAGTGACAAGATGAAAGAAAGGCACCGATTGGGCACCGGTGCCTTTTTAGTAAGAACGTGGCATAAGCAACAAACAAACAAGATAGACTAAAAAACCTGTTCCGAAGCATAGAATCGCAATAACCCAAAGTATGCGAATCATACTAACGCTTATATCAAAATATTCTCCTAAACCACCGCATACACCAAATAAAACTTTATCAGTTTCAGATCTACGTAACTTTTTTTCCATTATAAACCCCTCTCCTTTTTAATCACCATTTTGTTTCTTTTATGTATTGGTGATTCTTTATACTTTTATCTTACATGGAAAAGAATATGTAAACTATCGAATTATATTACATTTTTCTGAAAGAAGATTACAGTTTTGTAAGGCAGTTGTACACATAAAAGAAAGGAGAGGATAGCCTCCTTTCTTTTACGTATATATTGCTTTTATTTTCGGAAACGGTAAGGAACTGTTGTGACTATAACATTTTTCTTATATAGAAGATAGACACGTAGTAATACACTCGATTGGTTGTGTAAAAAGTTATGCCAGTTCTTTTTTGTAATAAATTGCGGAATTAAAACGGTAACGAAACGATTCTTTTCTTGCGCCTTATGCTGAATAATTGTAATTAATTTTGCGATAGGACGCATTAAGCTTCGGTAAGATGAGATAAAGGTAACGAGACGAATATTCGGTTGCCATTCTTTCCATTTTTCCTGCATACGTAGTTCGCTTTCTTTATCAAAAGCTACATACACAGCGATAACTTGATCGCTAATTGTTTCTGCGTAATTGATGGATTGTTCGACTACTTTTGTAATACCAGCGACGGGAACAATTACGACGTTACCAGTTACTTTTTCAGGAATTTCATTAAAATTGATGCGCAACTGTTCTCCTACTGCAACATAGTGATTGTGGATGCGATGAAAGATGAAAACAATGATAGGTAAAAAGATAAGAATGGACCATACTTGCGCAAATTTTGTAATAAAAAAAATGAGAAGCACAGTTAATGAAATAAGAGCGCCTAATAAGTTTGTTAGTAACTTAGGCATCCATCCTTTTGGCTTTTCTCGTAACCATTTTATAATCATACCTGTTTGTGACAATGTAAAAGGAATGAATACCCCGACAGCATACAACGGGATTAATTGCTCGGTTTTACCTTGGAATGCAACGATTAAAAGCATAGAACTAATACCTAACGTAATGATTCCATTTGAATACCCTAAGCGATCTCCACGCATTAAATACATACGCGGCATATATTTATCTGATGCTAAATTAAATGCTAAAAGTGGAAATGCTGAAAAACCTGTGTTTGCAGCTAGTACTAAAATAAGCGCAGTTGTTCCTTGAATAAAGTAGTATACAAAATTCCTTCCAAATATATTTGAAGCAATTTGGGACACGACAGTGTCATTATGTTTCGGAGCAATTCCATACCAATAGGCTAAAAATGTAATACCCGTAAATAAAATAGCAAGAATCGTTCCCATGATAACTAATGTTTTTGCTGCATTTTTTGCAGCCGGTTCTTTAAAATTTGGAATTGCATTGGAAATTGCCTCTACCCCTGTTAAAGCGGAACAACCAGATGAAAAAGCCTTCAACAAGAAGAAGAGTGTAATGCCAGGCACGACTGTTCCAATCGGTGTATGTAAATGAGCGGGAGCTTGCCCAGAAAAAATTTTAAAAACACCAGCAATAATTAAAATAACAAGTGCAAAGGCAAAGAGATAGACAGGATAAGCTAGAATCGATGCTGACTCCGTTACGCCTCTTAGATTCAAAATTGTAATAAATAAAACAAGTATGACCGCGATTGGAACGGTGTATGTGTGCAAAGCCGGAAAAGCAGATGTAATAGCATCGGTTCCAGCTGAAACACTTACAGCTACAGTAAGGATATAATCAACAAGTAATGATCCTCCTGCAATAAGCCCAGCATTTGTGCCTAAGTTTGTTTTGGAAACAACATAAGCACCTCCGCCATGCGGATAAGAAAAAATAATTTGTCGGTATGATAAAATGAGCGCTGTCAATAAGATTAAAACGCCAATTGCGATCGGGATGGAATACCAAAAAGCAATCGCTCCAAATGCAGCTAATACAATTAAAATTTGTTCTGTTCCGTAAGCGACAGAAGAAAGGGCGTCAGAAGAAAGGATCGCGAGTGCCTTTAGTTTATTTAATTTTTGTTCCCCGAGTGCTGTTGACTTAAGTGGTCTACCGATTAAAAATCGTTTGAAGGCCGAAAACATAATGACACCACCAATACATAAAATTTTGCGTGCAAAGCGGATTGGTATGAACACATACATCCCTGTTTGGTAGTATTGACTGTTTATTGATGAATCTTTCTGAAAAGAAAGAGGTAATAAATGGAGTTTGGGGATTTTCACGCTTATTATTTAATAATTTTTTTGATGAATAGAGATTATTGTTTGAAAAAGATTTTTTGGAAGTTCTTACATATATATAAATCATAAATAACGTGCCGAAATTAGCCCATTTTCATTCACCACCTGCACATTTTGTTCATACAATATCTTGACTAAATAAACACCCAACTTACACATATACAGCTCTGGCTTAAGCAAGGAGGGTTATACCAGTTGAAGGAAAAAGCATATCAATCTAAACCGTTACTCACAAAGAGAGAGAGAGAAGTCTTTGAATTATTGGTTCAAGATAAAACGACGAAAGAAATTGCAAGTGAACTATTTATTAGTGAAAAAACTGTACGCAACCACATATCAAATGCAATGCAAAAGCTAGGGGTTAAAGGACGTTCGCAAGCGGTTGTTGAGCTTCTTCGTATGGGGGAACTCGAATTATAATAGGTGAAGCCGACTTTTTATAAAAGGTCGGCTATTTTTCTGTCTTGCAAATTGCGAAGAAAAGGAGCAAAATAAAAAAGTCCTGGTCTATACAGGTACATATTTGGAAATCTATTAACAGGTATATTTTGGATCTGTAAAGATCTAAAGTATGTAAGATATAATGATATGCAAAAAAATAAGATGATGAATGAGAAAACGGGTGATTATGTTGAATAGAGCAATTGGTGTCATTGATTCGGGAGTAGGGGGATTAACGGTAGCGAAAGAGTTAATTCGTCAGCTGCCAAAAGAGCGTATTATATATTTAGGAGATACAGCACGTTGTCCTTATGGCCCGCGTTCTCGCGAGGAAGTGCGTCAATTCACATGGGAAATGACAGAGTATTTATTAGCACTTGATATTAAAATGCTAGTTATTGCTTGTAATACTGCAACTGCGGTCGTACTTGAAGAGATGCAAAAACAATTAAAAATTCCAGTAGTGGGTGTGATTCATCCTGGTTCGCGTACAGCTTTAAAAGTGACGAATACGTACCATGTTGGTATTATTGGAACAATTGGAACGGTGAAAAGTGGTGCGTATGAAGATGCGTTAAAGTCCATTAATAACCGCGTTATGGTAGAAAGCTTAGCGTGTCCGCCATTTGTTGAACTTGTTGAAAGTGGAAACTTTGAGAGTGAGATGGCGTATGAGGTTGTTAGAGAAACGTTGCAACCACTGAAAAATACTGAAATTGATACGCTGATTTTAGGATGTACACATTATCCGATTCTAGGCCCAGTTATTAAGCGGGTAATGGGAGATAAGGTGCAGTTAATTAGTTCTGGAGATGAAACAGCTCGTGAAGTAAGTACGATACTATATCATAGTAAAATGTTAAATGAAGGGGAAGAACAAAGCGACCATCTTTTCTTAACCACAGGAAAAATAGATTTATTCAAAGAAATTGCTTCTAAATGGTTTGGACAGCCGATTGAAAATGTAAAACATATTAATTTGTAAACAAGTTAATAATAGATTTGTATAAAAAACTTCTGAGAAATCAGGAGTTTTTTTGTTTAGTAAATTGTAAGATAAGTTGTTATTGCTTGTTCTAAAATGATAAAGAGCTCGTATACATATAGTACAAACTTAGATTTTAGGGGGAAATGGTATGCCTAAATCCACTTTTAAATGGCTTGTTTGTGTTACAGTAAGCGCAGTTTTATTATCAGGATGCGGTTTGTTAAATCAGGAGAAAGAAACGGAACAAATTGATCCACCAAAAAAAGTTACGTATACAGATGGTGAGAAGAAAGAGACTGCTACAAAAGAAAAACAAGGGCAAACGAAGAAATATGATTTATACCTCGTTGATAAAAATGGTTATGTTGTACCGCAAACATTTGATTTACCTGCGCCCAAAGGGAATGCAGTTGTGAAGCAAACATTGGAATATCTTGTGAAGGATGGTCCTGTAACAAATATGTTGCCAAATGGATTTCAAGCGGTTCTTCCAGCGAATACAACGCTGTCAGTTGATGTGAAAAAAGATGGGACAGCAGTTGTTGATTTCTCAAAGGAAATAAAAAATTATAAAAAAGAAGAAGAGCGTCAAATCGTGGAATCTGTAGCATGGACATTGACGCAATTTAAAGAAATTAAGCAAGTCAAATTTCAGATGAACGGTAAAAATTTAGAAACGATGCCGGTTGCTGGTACACCGATTGGTGAAGGGGTTAGCCGTGCGGATGGAATTAACTTTGATGATGAGCAAGTGGCGGATGTAACGAATACGAAGCCGGTTACACTTTATTTCCTAGCGCGAAATAATAAAAAACAGTACTATGTGCCAGTAACACGCCGCGTGGCAGAAGGAAAGGAACATGAAGTAGCAACGGTTGTGAATGAGCTTGTTAAAGGACCGTCGGGTTCAGCTTTACTTAATGATTTTAATCCAGATGTAAAGCTCGTTAGTGAACCGAAAGTGCAAGATGGAAAGGTTACATTGAATTTCAATGAAAATATATATGTGAACAAAGGAAAAAGTATGATTTCAAATTATGTACTGCAATCACTCGTTCTATCTTTAACGGAAAAACAAGGTGTGAAAAATGTTTCTGTTGAAGTAAATGGAAAAGCAAATCTTGTTAACGAGAAGGGTGAGAAATTAACAAAACCTGTTGATCGTCCGCAAAACGTGAATACAGGTAGTTTTTAATCGTAAATAATTTGATATACTTATGTAGGAAAGGGGAATTTCTTTTTGAGTTCCCCTTCTTCTGTTGATATACATAATCATAAATTTAAAACGGGCTATACTAACAAGTAGCAGTTACTAGGTAGGGGGTTATTTTATGCGAGTAGATGGTAGACAAGCGGCAGAACTACGCAATATACATCTTCATACAAATTATTTAAAACATCCAGAAGGGTCTGTACTAATTGAAGTTGGAGATACAAAGGTTATTTGTTCGGCAACGATTGAAGAACGTGTGCCACCATTTATGAGAGGCGAAGGAAAAGGGTGGGTAACAGCTGAATACGCCATGATTCCACGCGCAACAGAACAACGTACAATTCGTGAGTCCAGTAAAGGGAAAGTAACTGGTCGCACAATGGAAATTCAACGTTTAATTGGACGAGCATTACGTGCGGTTGTTGATTTGGAAGCACTTGGGGAAAGAACGGTTTGGATTGATTGTGATGTAATCCAGGCAGATGGAGGAACACGAACAGCGTCTATTACGGGTGCTTATGTCGCGATGGTGTTAGCATTTGAAAAGTTATTACAAGCAGAAAAAGTATCTAAAATTCCAGTAAAAGATTATTTAGCTGCAACATCCGTTGGAATTGTTGAAGACCAAGGTGTAGTTTTAGATTTAAACTATGCAGAAGATTCTCAAGCTGATGTTGATATGAACGTTATTATGACGGGGAAAGGCCATTTTGTTGAAGTGCAAGGAACTGGAGAAGAAGCAACATTTAGCCGTGCAGAGTTAAATGAATTACTTGATGCAGCTGAAAATGGGATTTTACAACTCATTGAAAAACAAAAAGAAGCATTAGGTGACATCGTATCTCATATAGAGTAGAGGTGGGAAATATGAAACATGTTGTTGTAGCAACGAAAAATATGGGGAAAGTACGTGAATTTGCCGAGCTATTTGAGAGATTTGACTTAGAAGTAAAATCTCTTCATGACTTCCCTAATATTGAAGAAGTCGAGGAAACTGGTGAAACATTTGAAGAAAATGCACTTTTGAAAGCGGACAGTTTATGTAAACAGTTAAATTCAATTGTTATTGCGGATGATTCAGGGCTAATTGTTGATGCGTTGAATGGAAATCCTGGTGTGCGCTCTGCTCGCTATGCTGGTGAGCAAAAAGATGATCAGGCAAATATCGATAAAGTTTTAACAGGATTAGATGGCGTTTCGATGGAAAAGCGTACAGCGCGTTTTTATTGTGCGTTAGCGGTTGCTTTTCCAGAAGAAAATAAAGAGTCGGTTATTGTAAATGGAACGTGCGAAGGGAAAATTCTAGAGCAATGTCGTGGTGAAAATGGCTTCGGATATGATCCAATCTTTTATGTAGAAGAATACAAACGAGCGATGGCAGAGTTAACTTCAGATGAGAAAAATGAAATCAGTCACCGCGGGCGTGCTCTTCGTAAGTTGGAAGAAAAAATTCCAGCGTGGTTTTTAGAAGAAGAATAAGGGAGAGAGACCGATGAGAGCTTTAATTGTAAGCGATAGTCACGGTTCTACGAAAGAATTACAGCAATTAAAAGATACATATGAGGGAAATGTAGATGTTATGATTCATTGCGGTGATTCAGAACTAACGCCAGATCATCCAGATTTACGAGGGTTCCAAGTAGTAAAAGGGAATTGCGATCTTTATAATGGTTTTGAAGAAGAAATCATTACTGATGTAGATGAAATGCGCTTTTTTGCTACACACGGTCATCGATACAATATTAAAATGACTTTGCAAACACTTTTATATCGTGCAAAAGAAGTGGGAGCGAATATTGTATGTTTTGGACATTCTCATATGTTGGGAGCGGAATTTATTGATGGTATTTTATTCATCAATCCAGGAAGCATTTTACTGCCACGTTCCCGTAAAGAAAAAACATTTACTTTGTTAGAAGTAAATGAAAAGGACATTGAAATTCGATTTGAAACATTAGCTGGAAAAGTTGTCGCACATAAAACTTTTCAAAGAGGATAAGAAAAATTATCCTCTTTGAAAAAAGGTGTTGACTTTATCTGCGTGTGCAAATATAATAAAGCTTGTCGATAAGATATCAGACGGAAATGAAAACAAAATATGCGGGTGTAGTTTAGTGGTAAAACAAGAGCCTTCCAAGCTCTGGTCGAGAGTTCGATTCTCTTCACCCGCTCCATGTCCCAGTAGCTCAGCAGGATAGAGCAACGGCCTTCTAAGCCGTCGGTCGGGAGTTCGAATCTCTCCTGGGACGCTAAAAAAACCTTGTTATCTTTTGATGACAAGGTTTTTTGTTTATTCAAAAATTAATCGTTAATAAATTTTTCAAAAACAAACCCATAATCTTTCACGTTATATTGCTTCTTCGTATCCACAAGCCAATTAAACGCAATTTGATTCATTTCTTTAAATTGCTCTGCTAAATTAACTTGTGCATTCGTAATACGACTAAATGTGTTAGAAGCCATATCTAAACTTTTATGAGCATATTGTAATGTAATATCATTTTCGTATGAAATTTCCTCAATTTTGAGAAGAGCTTTATATAAGTCTTTTAATTCCTCGATATGTTTTTTATGAACGTCAATTGAGTAATATTCATCTCCCATATGGAATTTAATTTCTACATCTAAATCGATTGTACCAGCAGTTTCTAACGCTACATTTTTAATTTGATGTTTGCTGTAGCTGAAGCGGCGTAATGTACGTTTTTTACTTGCTGCACTCGTACCATCTAAGTGAATTAACCCTTTGTTTGTAAAACAATATTCATCTGATTTTGATTTAATTAGAAAATAAATTTTTTCTCCATCTTCATGCATCACATAATCATCAGCATCCACTTTATCATAATCTTTCGGTGTGATTACAGAACCTACATCGCTTAGCCCGAGAACATCAGCAGCTACTTTTTTGAACATATGGATCATCCCCTTTAATTTCTGGATTTTGAATTACATAAAAATATTTTAACATTTTTCAACAAGGGAATTAGGCTGTATTTAAAAATTTATAAGAAGGTGAAGGAGAGAAATATCTCGAATGTGATGTAATAAATAATTACAAAAGTGTTTCGTAAATCAATTAGTTTAAGAATAAATCCACCAAATAAGTACTAAGAAAAGAATGTTAATTTTGCAGACGATTATAGAGAACTCCCGTAAAACCACTTTCAAGTATGTTAGGTGGTTTTTTTCTTTTGAAATCTTACAATTCTGTAAGGTAAGTGTAAGAAAGTTCGATGGTAACAAAATGCCAGTTCTTTATAATTAAGGTAACGAAGATGACACGAGGAGGAAGAAAAACATGAAAGGATTAGTCGTAACGGCTTTAACAGTAGCTTTCGGGTTTGTTGCATATGAGAAATTAACAGATGTAATTGAGGTTGTAAAACATTTAGTAGCATAGAGAGAATTGTTATGAGAGGGAAAGGATAAATGAATGGAATGGTTACTCGGAATTATAGGTGTTTGTAGTGTTATATTATTGTCATTTGTCCCTAGCGGAATACTGAGTCCTACTACAAGTTTATTTTTTATGTGTTTACTTGCCTGCATTATGCTTATTATTATGTTTTTGATGAAACGAAGTAAGCCAATCTTCTTTTTTAGCATGGTTGTTGTTACAATTATTGTTCTCCAAATGATTACTCTTTTCGTATATCCTACAATTATAAAAGCTGCCCATTAATGAGGAAATCCTCTGCGTTATTTGCTGAGGGTTTTTTATATGTATAAAGAGGATTTTCTGATATGATTTTTTCGTTTTAATTATAAAAGTCGAATATTTTCATATTTCAAATAAATGTATTTGGAATGTTGTTTTCTTAACAGCCATTTGTTATATTTACTTTGAAGATATTTAAAATCTAAAAAAAGAGGCGGACGTATGGATAAAAAAGAAAATACGGTCGTATTGTTTCCGCAGTTGTCAGAGCGTTATATTGATCAAGGGTTTATGGCGCTGCGGGAGCGGAAGTTCGAAGATGCATTGCGCTGTTTTGAAATATTACGCCAGTATAATGGAGAAACAGAGCAAACAGAATTAGCTTCAGTTATTTGTTTATTAGAATTAAAGCGAATGGAAGAATCAAAAGACCGATGTGAGAAGTTGCTTGAAACAGGAACAGTCTTGTTTGGGGATATTCTTGAAACATACGTGACTATTTTAGTTCAAACAAATGATTATGTAGGTGTAATTGAGACTGTTGAAGAGGTTTTGCAGAAGAAAGAATTGACTGTAGAGCAAAGAGAAAAGTTAGCGCAGCTTGCCCAATTTGCGGAGAATATGCTAAATGGTGAGGAAACGACGCTAGTAGAATCAGATTTTGATCTGGAAGAATTTTCGAAAAAACTATTTGTAGAAAATTTTGGGCAGCAGCTACAGGTAATTCATGCTCTTTTAATTAAAAACCTCGAAAAAGCTTTGCCAGCTTTACGGAAATTTCTCGTTGATAGCACGCGACATCCATATTTAAAAACTTCTATTATATACAAAATGGTAGAGAAGCGTATGAAAGAAGAAATAGAAGTAGAAAAATTTGGCGAAAGAATAATGATTATTCCAGCTCATTTGGATCATAATGATGAGTACTCGAAGAAAGTTATACATATATTATCTAATCGTTTAGAAAGTGATAATCCAAATATGTTTGAGGCGATTATTACATATTGGAGAGAAATGCAAGCTAGTATTTTCCCGTTCCCATTACTAATAGATAAAGTAGAAGTATGGGCAGCGGTTTTAGAGCGAATCGGGAGAAAGCGTTTCGGATTGATCATCGATGAAGAGGAACTTATGGCGGCGTATAATATTACCGTTGAAGAGTTTCATATTGCCTATCAATGGTTTTTACGCGTGGAGAGAGAAGGGCATTTACCTGTATAATTATGAAAAAGAATCGTTCAGTTATTGAAACGAGAATATTCTATGTTATAATGTAAGGGTTGCAAAAGGCTGAATTATGCCTGCTTGTAAGAGGAGAGAAGTATAATTCTCTTACTTAATATGTTTCATATTATTCTCGAACAAAATATACCGTGTTTGTCTTATAGACAAATAATAGATTGAGAATCGCGTGTCTTAAGGCTTATTGCTAGAAGATTAGAAAGCTTAAATAAATTGGCTTTCATGCTTTTGTTGTTTCTAAAAAAGAAATAATGAAAATCTCAATCTGTAGAGGTATGTGCATACATTATTATAGTTGGAGGGAAAGAATAAATGGCTGCAAAATGGGAAAAATTAGAAGGTAACGTTGGCGTTTTAACAATCGAAGTTGATGCTAAAGAAGTAAACAACTCTATCGACGCTGCGTTCAAAAAAGTAGTAAAAACAATTAACGTACCTGGTTTCCGTAAAGGAAAAATGCCTCGTCCGTTATTCGAACAACGCTTTGGTATTGAATCTTTATACCAAGATGCTTTAGATATTATCTTACCAAAAGCATACGGTGAAGCAATCGATGAAACTGGTATCTTCCCAGTTGCTCATCCTGAAATCGACATCGAGAAGTTCGAGAAAAATGAAAACTTAATCTTCACTGCAAAAGTTACTGTAAAACCTGAAGTTAAATTAGGTGAATACAAAGGACTAGCAGTAGAAAAAGTTGAAACAACTGTAACTGACGAAGATGTAGAGAACGAATTACAATCTTTACAAGAGCGTCAAGCTGAACTAGTTGTTAAAGAAGAAGGTACTGCTGAAAACGGCGATACAGCTGTAATCGACTTTGAAGGTTTCGTTGATGGCGAAGCATTCGAAGGCGGAAAAGGCGAGAACTACTCTCTAGCAATCGGTTCTGGTACATTCATCCCAGGTTTTGAAGAGCAATTAATTGGTCTAAAAGCTGGCGAGTCAAAAGACGTTGAAGTATCATTCCCAGAAGAGTACCATGCAGAAGAACTTGCTGGTAAACCAGCAACATTTAAAGTAACAGTTCATGAAATTAAAGCAAAAGAACTTCCAGCTTTAGATGACGAGTTCGCTAAAGATGCAGACGAAGAAGTTGCAACTCTTGAAGAGTTAAAAGCAAAACTTCGTACAAACTTAGAAGAAGGCAAAAAGCACGAAGCTGAGCACAAAGTTCGTGACGAAGTAGTAGAAAAAGCTGCTGATAACGCTGAAATCGAAATTCCAGAAGCTATGATCGAAACTGAGTTAGATCGTATGATTCGTGAATTCGAACAACGCTTAAGCCAACAAGGTATGAACCTTGAGCTTTACTACCAATTCACAGGTACTGACGCTGACAAGCTAAAAGAACAAATGAAAGAAGATGCACAAAAACGTGTAAGAATCAACCTTGTTCTTGAAGCGATCATTGAAGCTGAAAACATTGAAGTTACTGAAGAAGAAGTAACTGCAGAAGTTGAAAAAATGGCTGCAATGTACAATATGCCAGTTGACGCTATCACACAAGCTCTTGGAAGCTTAGATGCTTTATCTGAAGACATTAAAGTTCGTAAAGCTGTAGACTTCTTAGTAGACAACAGCAAAGCTGCATAATAAAATAACAAGGCGCGATTTTGGATCGTGCCTTGTTTTATAAATATAGATATAAATATATTTATAAAACTTTTCGATGAAGAAGGAAATGATCCTTCTAAAGTCGAATATACATATTTCAAAAGTTTTAAAAATTTTTTATTTGTACATAACTAGTCATATTATTTGTATTTCTCGCCACGTAGTGACATAATATGTATTTACATACGATACATTTATCGTGTACATACGAAGGCAAGATATTAGCACTTTGTAAGGGGTGTGAAAATATGTTTAAATTTAATGATGAAAAAGGGCAATTAAAATGTTCTTTCTGTGGTAAAACACAAACGCAAGTCCGAAAGCTTGTTGCTGGTCCTGGTGTTTACATTTGTGATGAGTGCATTGAGCTTTGTACAGAGATTGTGCAAGAGGAGCTTGCGAAGGACGAAGAAGTAGAATTCAAAGATGTACCGAAACCGGTAGAAATTCGTGAAATCTTAGATGAGTATGTAATCGGACAAGATAATGCGAAGAAAGCATTAGCGGTAGCGGTATATAATCATTACAAACGCATCAATTCTAACAGCAAAATTGATGATGTAGAATTGGCGAAAAGTAATATCGCACTTATCGGGCCAACAGGTAGTGGTAAAACATTATTGGCACAAACATTAGCGCGTATTTTAAATGTTCCATTTGCAATCGCGGACGCAACATCTTTAACAGAAGCTGGATATGTAGGGGAAGATGTAGAAAACATCTTACTAAAACTTATTCAAGCAGCTGATTACGATGTAGAGAAAGCTGAAAAAGGAATCATTTATATTGATGAGATTGATAAAGTGGCGCGTAAGTCAGAAAATCCATCAATTACACGTGATGTATCTGGTGAGGGTGTACAGCAGGCCCTTCTGAAAATTTTAGAGGGTACTGTAGCAAGCGTTCCGCCTCAAGGTGGTCGTAAACATCCGCATCAAGAGTTTATTCAAATTGATACAACGAACATCTTATTCATTTGTGGTGGTGCGTTTGATGGCATTGAGCCAATTATTAAACGTCGCCTTGGTGAAAAAGTAATTGGATTTGGTTCAGAGAAGAAAAATGCTGATGTAAATGAAAAGCATGTTTTATCTCACGTATTACCAGAAGACCTTTTACGATTTGGTTTAATTCCAGAGTTTATTGGTCGTCTTCCAGTTATTGCGAACCTAGAACCACTTGATGAAGGTGCTCTTGTTGATATTTTAACAAAACCGAAAAATGCGCTTGTAAAACAGTTCCAAAAATTATTGGAGCTTGACGATGTTGAGTTGGAATTTGAAGAAGGAGCACTGATTGAAATTGCGAAAAAAGCAATTGAACGTAAAACAGGTGCTCGTGGACTTCGCTCTATTATTGAAGGCTTAATGCTAGATGTAATGTTCGAGCTTCCATCTCGTAAAGATATCGAGAAGTGTATTCTTTCAAAAGAAACAGTAGCGGACAATGCACCGCCAAAATTGGTGTTACAAGACGGTACTGTACTTGATACAAAAACATCTGCATAGTGTAAAAATGAAACAGCAATTTTTATAATTGCTGTTTCTTATTATGTTTAGCACTATTCCTCCCAGGAAATACTAAATGGTAAAACATAGCGGGAGGAAATGAATTATGAGCTGGACAAACATATTCTTACTTGTTCAACTTGTTTTTGGTGTAATTGTCGGATTGTATTTTTGGCATTTGCTCCGAAACCAGCGAACACAAAAAGTTTCAATTGATCGAGAATCGAAAAAAGAATTAGAACAACTTCGCAAAATGCACGAGATTTCTTTGACAGAACCACTTGCCGAGAAGGTACGTCCTACATCTTTTTTAGATATTGTTGGCCAAGAGGACGGAATTAGATCATTAAAGGCAGCACTGTGTGGACCGAACCCGCAGCATGTCATTATATATGGACCTCCTGGGGTAGGGAAAACAGCGGCAGCACGTCTTGTGTTAGAAGAAGCGAAGAAAAATCAAAAATCACCATTTCGTATGAATGCAACATTTATTGAACTAGATGCAACAACTGCCCGCTTTGATGAGCGTGGCATTGCTGATCCTTTAATTGGCTCGGTACATGATCCGATTTATCAAGGTGCAGGTGCGATGGGGCAAGCAGGAATTCCACAACCGAAAAAAGGTGCCGTAACGGATGCACATGGTGGCATTTTATTTATTGATGAAATTGGTGAATTGCATCCAATCCAGATGAATAAAATGTTAAAAGTATTAGAAGATCGCAAAGTATTTTTGGAAAGTGCATACTACAGTGAAGAAAATTCAATGATTCCAACATACATACATGATATTTTTCAAAAAGGCTTACCAGCAGATTTCCGCTTAGTCGGAGCGACAACTCGTTCTCCAGATGAAATTCCTCCTGCTATTCGTTCTCGTTGTTTAGAAGTTTTCTTCCGTGAACTTGATACAGAAGAAATTCAAAAAGTAGCGAAGAATGCAGCTGAAAAAGTGAAAATGGAAATTGGAAAACAAGGTGTTGAAATGATCGGCATGTATGCAAGAAATGGAAGAGAAGCCATTAATCTTGTGCAAATTTCTGCAGGAATGGCGATTAATGAGGGACGTTCTTTTATTAAAGATGAGGATATTGAATGGGTTGTACATTCTAGTCAGCTTACTCCAAAATATGAAAAGCGTATTTATCCAATTCCGAAGATCGGTCTTGTAAACGGTCTTGCAGTATATGGGCCGAATACAGGGGCGCTATTAGAAATTGAAGTAATGGCAATTCCAGCTGCGGAAAAAGGTACGATAAATGTTACAGGAATTGTGGAAGAAGAGAGTATTGGTAGTCAAACAAAATCGATTCGCCGTAAAAGTATGGCAAAAGGATCCGTTGATAATGTATTAACCGTGCTCCGCTCCCTAGACTTGTTACCAGAAGGATATGATATACATATTAATTTCCCAGGTGGTATTCCAATTGATGGTCCTTCAGCAGGCATTGCAATGGCAACAGGTGTATATTCAGCGCTTCACCAAGTGTATGTGAATAACGAAATAGCGATGACCGGAGAAATAAGTATTCATGGAGAAGTAAAACCAGTAGGCGGCGTATATGCAAAAGTAAAAGCAGCAAAAAAGGCAGGAGCGAAAAAGGTTATTATTCCTGCTGAAAACATGCAGCCATTTTTATATACGATAAAGGGTATCGAGATTATTCCTGTTCGAAAATTAAAAGAAGTTTTTGCGTTAACATTCGTCCAGGAAAAATTGCATCGTGAAATTGATGTGCATCGCGAGCTAGATGAAGGCGATGTACAATCGATGTAAATTAAATCGGGTTCTAAGAAATGATTTCCTTTTAGGTAAATGGGAAATAGAGCATGTAATATTTGCCAGACTTCGTTTAAGTTTGTATGCTTAAGCGAGGTCCCTTTTTCTTTTATCCCGCTATTCGTGGGCAATAAGCCCCTACTTCAAAGCTCAGAGAGAAGAGGGGGAAATAGGTAGGGCAACTTACCTGTAAAAGCCCGATTGGTGATGGTTAACTAAGGCCCCTACGGCTGGAAGTTTCACTTTATAGAGAAAGAAAAAGTAGGAGATTTGCAATTGCAAGGAATCTCTGCAATTGCATCCAAGTGTATTGTAATATAAAATAGTTGAACAGGAGTTTAATTTATTATGGAGGTGCTATGTCTAGTATGAATACGAACGAAAGAATTGTGCCCCTCCTACCATTAAGAGGCGTTCTCGTATATCCAACGATGGTTCTGCATCTTGATGTAGGACGTGATAAATCAATACAAGCACTAGAGCAGGCAGCAATGGATGAAAATATCATCTTTTTAGCGATGCAAAAAGAAATGAATATCGATGATCCAAAAGAAGATGACATATATAGTGTGGGTACAGTAGCGAAAGTAAAGCAGATATTAAAACTGCCGAACGGTACGCTTCGTGTCCTTGTAGAAGGTTTACATAGAGCAGAAATTGTAGAATTTATTGAAGAAGAAAATGTAATACAGGTTTCTATTCAAACAGTAACAGAGGAAGAGGAAGGCGATTTAGAAGAAAAGGCTCTAATGCGCACGTTACTTGAACATTTCGAGCAATATATTAAAGTTTCGAAAAAAGTATCGAATGAAACGTTTGCGACAGTAGTAGATGTTGAAGAACCTGGCCGCCTAGCTGATTTAATTTCTTCTCATCTACCAATTAAAACAAAACAAAAGCAAGAAATTTTGGAGATTAGATCAGCGAAAGAAAGATTACATACGCTCATTTCCATTATTCAAGATGAACAGGAACTACTTAGTTTAGAAAAGAAAATTGGACAAAAGGTGAAACGTTCGATGGAACGTACGCAAAAAGAATATTTCTTGCGTGAACAAATGAAGGCGATTCAAACAGAACTTGGTGATAAAGAAGGTAAAGGCGGCGAAGTAGAGGAACTTCGCGAAAAAATCGAAGAGGCTGGAATGCCAGAAGAAACGAAGAAAGCTGCCCTAAAAGAATTAGATCGTTATGAAAAGTTGCCAGTAAGTTCTGCAGAGAGTGGTGTCATTCGCAATTATCTGGATTGGTTATTAGCACTTCCGTGGACAGAAGCGACAGAGGATATGATCGATTTAGCACATTCTGAAACAATTTTAAATAGAGATCATTATGGTCTTGAGAAAGTGAAAGAACGTGTACTGGAATATTTAGCTGTACAAAAGCTAACAAATTCTTTAAAAGGACCAATTCTTTGTCTAGTAGGCCCTCCGGGTGTTGGGAAAACATCTTTAGCTCGTTCGATTGCCACATCGTTAAATCGTAATTTTGTCCGTGTTTCCCTTGGTGGTGTTCGTGATGAATCTGAAATTCGTGGTCACCGTCGTACATATGTGGGAGCAATGCCAGGGCGTATTATTCAAGGGATGAAGAAGGCAAAAACAATCAACCCAGTCTTTTTATTAGATGAGATTGATAAGATGTCCAATGATTTCCGCGGCGATCCGTCTGCTGCATTATTAGAAGTATTAGACCCGGAGCAAAACCATAATTTTAGCGATCATTATATTGAAGAGCCGTACGACCTATCAAAAGTAATGTTTGTTGCAACTGCAAATACGCTTGCGAGCATTCCAGGTCCACTCCTTGATCGTATGGAAATTATTTCGATTGCTGGTTATACAGAGATTGAAAAGGTACATATTGCTCGTGAACATTTATTGCCGAAGCAATTAAAAGAACATGGCTTACGAAAAGGGAATTTACAAATTCGTGATGAAGCCCTGCTTGAAATTATTCGCTACTATACGCGCGAGGCTGGTGTTCGAACGTTAGAACGTCAAATTGCAAAGATTTGTCGTAAAGCAGCAAAGATTATTGTAACAGAAGAGCGTAAACGTATTATTGTAACGGAAAAAAATATTACAGACCTGCTTGGTAAACATATATTCCGTTATGGGCAAGCTGAAACGAAAGATCAAGTTGGAATGGCAACTGGTTTAGCGTATACAGCTGCTGGCGGTGATACACTCGCAATTGAAGTATCTGTATCACCAGGAAAAGGAAAATTAATTTTAACAGGGAAACTTGGGGATGTTATGAAAGAATCCGCACAAGCTGCATTTAGTTATATTCGCTCTCGTGCAGAAGAACTTCATATCGATTCAAATTTCCATGAAAAGAATGACATCCATATTCATGTTCCAGAAGGAGCAGTGCCAAAGGATGGTCCATCAGCTGGTATTACGATGGCAACGGCGCTTATTTCCGCATTGACAGGTGTACCTGTCAGTAAAGAAGTAGGGATGACAGGTGAAATTACCCTTCGTGGTCGTGTATTACCAATCGGTGGTTTAAAAGAAAAAACATTAAGTGCTCATCGCGCAGGCTTAACAAAAATTATTTTGCCAGCCGAAAATGAAAAGGATTTAGATGATATTCCAGAAAGCGTAAAAGAAAACCTTACGTTTGTGCTTGTGTCTCATTTAGACGAAGTATTGGAGCACGCATTAGTAGGAGTGAAACAATGAAAGTAACAAAAGCAGATATTGTCATTAGTGCTGTTAAACCAGAACAATATCCAGATGGTGACTTACCAGAAATTGCATTAGCAGGTCGTTCTAATGTTGGGAAGTCTTCCTTTATTAATAAAATTTTAAATCGTAAAAAGTTAGTGCGTATTTCTTCTAAACCAGGAAAAACGCAGACACTCAACTTTTTCTTAATTAATGAAATGATGCATTTTGTCGATGTTCCAGGTTATGGATATGCGAAAGTATCGAAAACAGAGCGAGCGGCATGGGGTAGAATGATTGAAACCTATTTTACAACGCGTGAGCAATTAGATGCGGCTGTATTAGTAGTTGATCTACGTCACCCGCCGACAAACGATGATGTTATGATGTATGATTTCTTAAAGCATTATGAAATTCCAACAATCATCATTGCAACAAAAGCCGATAAAATTCCGAAAGGGAAATGGCAAAAGCATTTGAAGGTTGTGAAAGAAACGCTTGATATTGAACAAGGTGATGAAGTTGTTCTATTTTCATCGGAAACAGGGCTTGGAAAAGAAGAAGCGTGGAAAGCCATTCATAAGTTTACAAAAACAAAAAACGTGTGACGATTCGTCGCACGTTTTTTTGTTTACTTATAGTACGTTTAATGTAACCTCAATATTTCCTCTAGTCGCTTTTGAATATGGACATACGCCATGTGCAGCTTCTACAAGCTCTCGTGCTTCAGCATGAGAAACGCCAGCTACACGTACATCAAGTACAGCAGATAATCCAAAACCACCGTCCGTATCTTTCCCAATTGAAATATGAGCTGTCACTTCTGTACTTTCTACTTTTACACGTTTTGTACGAATAACAAGTTGTAATGCACTATCAAAGCATGCTGCATAACCAGCTGCAAATAATTGTTCTGGGTTCGTTGCTTCGCCGCCCATACCGCCTAATGCTTTTGGCATCTTCACATCAAGGTTTAGAATGCCGTCTTCTGAAACAACTTTCCCGTTTCTTCCACCTGTTGCAGTTACAGTTGCTGTGTATAATTTTTCCATCCTCATTCCCCTTTTCTATCATTTATTGGTTTCATGGTTTCAATTAATTTATTTAATTGAACTAATAATGATCGGTATTCTTGCTCTGTAATTCCTAAATTGGTAGCAATGGTTTTTGGCAATGAACATGCTTTTTCTTTTAAAGCGTGTCCTTGTTCTGTTAGTTCAATGCACACCTTGCGTTCATCTTCCTTAGAACGAACACGTTTAACTAATCCTAATGTTTCCATGCGTTTTAACATAGGGGTTAAAGTGCCGGAATCTAAAAATAGACGTTCACCAATTTCTTTTACAGTTAATCCATCTTGCTCCCAAAGTACTAATAATGTAATGTACTGTGGATACGTAATACCCATTTCTTCTAAATAAGGTCGATAAAAGCGTGTTACTTCCCTAGAGCAAGCATAAATAGAAAAGCAAAGCTGATTATCGAGATGCAAAGGATTATCTTTCATGAGCATCCCTCCTTTTTAATTGTGCACAATTAAATTTTGTAAAATAAATATAACGAAAAAGAAATGAGATGTCAAATACATTGCAACGAAAAAATTTTGAGTAATGTGTCACATGAAAGAAGTTGTTACATTTTGGAACAATCATACATATTTTTCTGTATGATGAAAGAAGATAGAGAAAGAGAGTATTTCAATTCGTATGGAATAGTTTCCATCACTTGATTCTGATAGATTTTTTTGGTAACGTACAAATAGAGTTATTATTTTATAATGATTATAAAGTAAGGTATATATACATTTTGATTTTCTAACATATAAGTCGCTGTTATGAAGAACAAAAGGTGACATGTACTCGTTTTCTCTCTTTGTTTTAACTTGGCATGGGGCAGGGAGAGGATCTGACCGCTTCTATGCGTGGCTGGATGCTCTCTCCCACCTAAAGATTAGGTTTTATGTCGTTTTTTCAATTTGCATTTATATAGTCAGATGAGTAATGTATTTCCTGCTAGGTGTGAAAAGCAGAAAAAATAATTTGTTGATGTTCACACGATTGTCAGATTCATAACAGGAAAGTTGTATTATGATAGTAGATAAGGTGATAAAACGGTTGAAGGGGGACATGCTGCGTGCATATTCTTGTTGTTGGTGTAAATTATCGAACAGCCCCTGTAGAATTTCGTGAGAAACTAACATTTCAGGCAGCGGAGTTAGAGCAGGCAATGACAACGTTACAAAATCAAAAGAGCGTGTTAGAAAATGTCATTGTATCAACGTGTAACCGCACAGAAATCTATGCTGTCGTCGATCAATTACACACGGGACGATATTACATTAAGAAATTTTTAGCTGATTGGTTTCAGCTTGGTATAGAAGAGGTTTCACCATATTTGTCTATTTTTGAACAAGATGGTGCCGTGGAACATTTATTCCGTGTAACGTGCGGATTAGATTCTATGGTAGTGGGTGAAACACAAATCTTAGGACAAATTCGAAATAGCTTCTTAGAGGCGCAAAAAGTGAAAGCAACAGGGACAATTTTTAATGAATTGTTCAAACAAGTCATTACGTTAGCAAAGCGTGCGCATTCAGAAACAACAATTGGTGAAAGTGCCATGTCTGTTAGCTATGCTGCTGTTGAACTTGGAAAGAAAATTTTCGGCGATTTAACAGACTGTCATGTTTTGATTCTTGGCGCTGGAAAGATGGGTGAACTTGCCCTGCAAAACTTATATGGAAGCGGAGCTCGTAAAGTGACCGTTATGAACCGTACGTTTACGAAAGCGGAAACAATGGCCGAGAAATATATGGGGCATGCAAAACCGTTAAGTGAATTGCAGTGTGCGCTTTTAGAAGCGGATATTTTAATTAGTTCAACTGGTGCTTCAGATTACGTGATTACGAAAGAAATGATGACAAGAGTGGAGCGTATACGCTGTGGTCGTCCATTATTTATGGTAGATATTGCAGTGCCGCGTGATATTGATCCGACAATCGATGAGCTAGAAGGTTCTTTCTTGTACGATATTGATGATTTACAAGGTGTAGTAGAAGCCAATCGTGCTGAACGTTTGAAAGAGGCGGAAAAAATTCAGCTTATGATCGAAGAGGAAATCGTTATATTTAAAGCTTGGTTAAATACGCTTGGCGTTGTTCCTTTAATATCAGCTTTACGTGATAAAGCATTAGCGATTCAAAGTGATACGATGCAAAGTCTTGCACGAAAAATTCCAACGCTTAGTGATCGTGAAAGAAAAGTGATTAGTAAGCATACGAAAAGTATTATCAATCAACTGCTAAAGGATCCAATTTTAGTAGCGAAAGAGTTAGCGGCCGAAGAGGGAGCTACGGAAAAGCTCGCTTTATTTGCGAAAATTTTTGATTTAGAAGTGCAAGAAGCGGCCATGGAACATATTGAAGAACCAGAGCATAAACGAGTGTGGACAGCATCCGTTCCATCTTTATAACTGGAAGGATGATCGGATGGGTTTTTTAAATAATAGTATTATTTATCATATCGCAATTATTTTATATGCATGTAGCATTAGTTTATATTTTATAGATTATTTCCAAAGTAACCGAAAGGCGAATCGAATTGCTTTTTGGTTACTTGCGATTGTATGGGTATTACAGTCTATTTTTATGTTACTTCGAGCTACGGAATCAGAGACGAATCCGATTTTGACATTATTGTCAGGGATTTATTTTTATGTGTGGCTATTAATTACAATGTCACTCGTAATCAATCGATTTATGCGCATTGACTTTTTAGTCTTTTTTACAAATGTCATTGCTTTTGGCGTAAGCGCTTTTTCTATTTTCACTCCGCTCGGAAAAATGTCGCCTGTACTCGCACATCAATTAGTTTCAGAGCTTGTATACGTGCATGTAGGAATGGCGATTATTTCCTATGCGGCGTTTACAGTATCGTTTATTTTTTCCATTATGTACTTGTTGCAATATCGATTATTAAAACAAAAAAAATGGAATGCAAGATTAAGAAGGTTAGGAAACTTACCGAAGCTTGAGTCGATGTCATATGGATTAAATTTATTTTCTGTTCCGTTTTTCCTATTAGCTATTTTGCTTGGATGTATATGGGGATATACAAAACTAGATAATTTCCATTGGTATGACACGAAAGTAATCGGGTCTTTTGTTGTTTTGTTTGTCTATTGCATGGGTCTATATTTACGAGGGTCAGATATATTGCAAGGTAAGAAAATTATAAACTGGAACATTGGAGCCTTTCTCGTTATGTTAATCAATATTTTTCTATTAAGCAGTTTATCCAACTTCCACTTTTGGTATTTATAATGAGGAGAGAACATTATGCGCAAAATTATTGTAGGTTCAAGAAAGAGTAAGCTAGCATTAACACAAACAAATTGGTTTATTGATCAATTAAAAGCGCTTGGTTTACCATATGAATTTGAAGTGAAAGAAATTGTTACAAAAGGTGATGTTATTTTAGATGTGACGCTTTCTAAAGTAGGTGGGAAAGGCTTGTTTGTAAAAGAAATTGAACACGCACTACTTATGAAAGAAATCGATATGGCTGTACATAGTATGAAGGATATGCCAGCTGTACTTCCAGATGGATTAACAATTGGGTGTATACCAAAGCGTGTCGATCCGCGTGATGCGTTCATCTCAAAAAACGGGGAATCATTTGAGGACTTAGCAGAAGGTGCAATTCTTGGTACGAGTAGTTTACGACGTAGTGCGCAGTTACTCGCTGCTAGACCAGATTTACAAGTGAAGTGGATTCGTGGAAATATTGATACGAGATTACGTAAATTAAAAGAAGAAGATTATGATGCAATCATTTTAGCAACGGCTGGATTGCAGAGAATGGGCTGGGATGATGATGTAATTACAGAACACTTAGATGAAACATTATGTGTACCAGCTGTAGGACAAGGTGCCTTAGCGATTGAATGTCGTGAGGATGATGCAGATCTATTGCAATTATTATCACATATGAATGATGCTGTAACAGAACGAACAGTAGCGGCTGAACGAGTATTCCTTCATAAACTTGAAGGTGGTTGCCAAGTACCGATCGCTGGTTATGCAACGCTTCAGAAGAATGATGAAATTGAATTAACAGCTCTTGTCGGTTCTATGGATGGTTCAGTCTTGTTAAAAGAAATTGTCACAGGTGTGAATCCAGAGCAAGTTGGCTTAGAGGCAGCGGATCGTTTAATTAAGCAAGGAGCAAAAGAGCTCATTCTTGCTGCGAATAAGGAGCAACATTAATCATGGATGCTCTTGCTGGCAAAACAGTACTGATTACGCGTGCCCAGCATCAAGCAAAACAAATGAGTGTAGCGGTGAAAAAACAGGGCGGAATTCCATTGGAAATTCCGCTTTTGCATATAGAAGGTGTATCTCAGCAGGAATTTCAAGGTATATCTCAGCAGCTTCACACATATGACTGGGTTATTTTTACGAGTAAAAATGGTGTGAGTTTTTTTTTAGATGGTTTGTGTCAGGAAATACCCCCTACTGTTCGCATTGCTGCAGTAGGGGTGAAAACAGGGCAAGAATTAGAAAAGCGGGGTTATGAGGTTCATTTTGTCCCAAAGACTTTTGTCGCGGAAGCTTTCGTTTTAGAATTTGTAAGAGAGTTAAACGGGACAGAACGCATTTTATTTCCAAAAGGGAATTTAGCTAGAGATATTATTCCAAATAAACTCCGCGATCTTGATGTGTTTTTAGAAGAATTTGTTGTGTATGAAACGAAAACAAATTATGAGAAGCAGCCAGACCTTATCGCAGCTCTAGAGTTAGGTAAGGTAGATGTTGTTACATTTACGAGTCCCTCTACTGTTACAAGCTTTGTGAAATTACTTGAGGGCACAAACTGGAGAGAATGGACAAAAAAATGTACAATTGCTTGTATAGGACCGATAACAGAGCAAGAGGCAAGGCGTTATTTTGCTGGTGTAATCGTTCCAAAAGAATATACAGTAGAAGCATTAATACAGTGCATTTCAAAATATAATCAAAATGCATAGTCTAAATAAAAAGAATGGGAGATAGAAATCTATGAATTCTTTACAATTTAATCGTCATCGTCGTTTAAGACAAAGCAAAAATATGCGTGTGCTTGTACGTGAAACATTTTTACATACAGAAGATTTTATTTATCCTATTTTTGTATTAGAAGGAGAGAATGTTCGTAACGAAGTTCCTTCTATGCCGGATGTATATCAAATTTCTTTAGATCTTCTGCAAGCTGAAATGCATGAAGTGGTAGATTTAGGTATTCGTTCTGTTATCGTATTTGGTTTGCCTGCTGAAAAAGATGAAGTTGGATCTTCTGCATTTTGTGAACACGGCATTGTACAACGTGCGATCAAACAAATTAAAGAGCAGTTTCCAGAGTTAGTAGTAGTGGCGGATACATGTTTATGCCAATATACAAGCCATGGGCATTGCGGGGTTATTGAGGATGGAATCATTTTAAATGATGAATCACTTGAAGTTCTTGCAAAAACAGCAGTGAGCCAAGCAAAAGCAGGAGCAGATATTATCGCACCATCTAACATGATGGATGGATTTGTAACGGCGATTCGCCATGCGTTAGATGAGAACGGTTTTGCACACGTACCGGTTATGTCATACGCTGTGAAATACTCGTCTGCATTTTACGGTCCATTCCGCGATGCTGCGCACGGTGCACCGCAATTTGGTGATCGTAAAACGTATCAAATGGATCCAGCAAACCGTATGGAAGCATTCCGTGAGGCTGAATCAGATGTAATGGAAGGAGCGGATTTCTTAATTGTAAAACCGGCCCTTTCTTACTTAGATATCATTCGCGATGTGAAAAACAATTTCAATTTACCAATCGTGGCTTATAATGTGAGCGGAGAATACTCAATGATTAAAGCGGCAGCGCAAAATGGTTGGATTAATGAAAAAGAGATTGTACTTGAGAAACTATTGAGCATGAAACGTGCAGGAGCAGATTTAATTATTACGTATCATGCGAAAGACGCAGCACGATGGTTACAAGAAGGAGGAATACAATAATGAAAAAGTTTGATAAATCGATTGAAGCGTTTGAAACAGCGCAAGATTTAATGCCTGGCGGCGTAAATAGCCCAGTTCGTGCATTTAAGTCCGTTGGTATGAATCCGCTTTTTATGGAGCGCGGAAAAGGCTCTAAAGTGTATGATATTGACGGGAACGAATATATCGACTACGTATTATCATGGGGACCGCTTATTCACGGACATGCAAATGAACGTGTTGTGGAATCATTAAAAGCTGTTGCTGAAAAAGGAACGAGCTTTGGTGCGCCAACAGAGATTGAAAATAAATTAGCGCAGCTTGTAATTGAGCGTGTGCCATCGATTGAAATTGTACGTATGGTAAATTCAGGAACAGAAGCGACGATGAGTGCCCTTCGTCTAGCACGCGGTTATACAGGTCGTAATAAAATTTTGAAATTTATTGGTTGTTACCATGGTCATGGTGATTCGCTATTAATTAAAGCAGGTTCAGGTGTTGCGACGCTTGGTTTACCAGATAGCCCAGGTGTACCTGAAGGTGTAGCGAAAAATACGATTACAGTAGCGTATAACGATTTGGAGAGTGTAAAATATGCGTTCGAGCAATTCGGTGACGATATTGCTTGTGTTATCGTAGAGCCAGTGGCAGGAAATATGGGAGTAGTTCCACCACAACAAGGATTTTTAGAAGGACTTCGTGAAGTGACAGAGCAAAATGGTGCATTGCTTATTTTTGATGAAGTGATGACAGGATTCCGCGTTGCTTACAACTGTGGACAAGGTTATTACGGTGTAACACCTGATTTAACTTGTTTAGGAAAAGTAATCGGTGGCGGCCTACCAGTAGGAGCATACGGTGGTAAAGCGGAAATTATGCGTCAAGTTGCACCGAGCGGACCGATTTACCAAGCAGGTACATTATCTGGTAATCCTTTAGCAATGACTGCAGGTTATGAAACATTAGTACAATTAACGCCAGAGTGTTATCAAGAGTTTGAGCGTAAAGCTGAAATGTTAGAAAATGGCCTGCGTAAAGCGGCTGAAAAACACGGTATTCCGCATCATATAAACCGCGCAGGTTCAATGATAGGTATATTCTTCACGAATGAACCAGTTATTAACTACGATGCAGCAAAAACGTCTAACTTAGAGTTCTTCGCAGCTTACTATCGTGAAATGGTAGAGCAAGGTGTATTCTTACCACCTTCTCAATTTGAAGGATTATTCTTATCAACAGCACATAGTGATGCAGATATTGAAGCGACAATTGCAGCGGCAGAAATTGCGATGTCGAAATTAAAAGCGTAAATAAAAAGGTTGCCGGGATCGTCCGAGGCCACTGAAAAACTTTCGTTTTTCATCTCATAAAACACGTGTAAAACAAAAAAGGCGACTTTTCGTTCAGTTTT